>NZ_JBEXHP010000018.1:0-83521 GCF_040607895.1 Micromonospora sp. NPDC005220 | reverse complement strand
CCGGCCGCCGCGCCCACCAGCAGCAGCACGAAGCGCGGCGCCAGCCAGGCCCGTCGGTCAATGGGGGCGCTGGTCGCCCAGCTCTGCGTGGCCGGGGTGACCAGCAGCGGGCCGAGCGCGCGCAGGCCACGCCAGGCGAGCCCCGCGCCGGCCAGCAGCGCGGCGACCGCCAGCCACCACCGCACGCCCGGCTCGGCCTGCCCCACCGTGGGCGAGCCCAGCAGGTCGCGGCTGGCGCTGATCGCGAACCAGCCGTACATGCCCACGAACAGGACCATGACGTACGCGTCGCCCAGCACGTCACCGAGCGAATGGTCGTGGTGCCGGCTGCGGGCCCGGCGCAGGTGCGTGCGCACCTGCCGCGCGGTGGGCACTCCGGCCGGTGTGTCGGCGATGGTGGCTGGCGCGGCGGTCACTTGCCGATCTCGATGCGCTCGTCGACCACCGCGTCGATCAGCTCCGGGTCGTGCGAGGCCAGCAACACGGCCGTGCCCGCCGCCCGTTCCCGCAGCAGTCGGTCGGCGAGCCACTGCCGCCCGCGTACGTCCAACCGCTGCTCGGGCTCGTCCAGGATCAGCACCCGGCGGGGCCGGACGAAACAGGACGCCAGCGCCAGCCGGCGGCGCTGCCCGCTGGAGAGCGTCACCGGCAGCTGGTCGCGGGCCGGCTCCAGACCCAGCTCGGCGAGGACCTCCTCGACCGGCTCGGCGTCACCCCCGTGGGCGTACGCGACCAACTCCAGGTGCTCGACCACCGACAGGTCGGGGAAGAAGTCGATGTCGTCCAGGGCGGCCGCCACCAGTGCCCGCACCTGAGGATCGGTCTCGTCGGCGCGGCGCCCCTGTACCAGTACCTCACCCGCGTCCGGCCGGTCGGCGCCGACGACACAGCGCAGCAGAGTGGTCTTGCCGCTGCCGTTGGGGCCCAGCACCACCGCGATCCGGCCCGCCGGGAGCGTGAAGCTCACATCGTCGAGCACGACCAGGTTGCCGAAGTTGCGGCTGAGTCCCCGTACCGAGAGCGCGTCCACGATCACAGAGTCTCGCAGAGCGGTGCCACCGACCAAGCCGAGCGACCTATGTCACGCGGCTGTCGGCGTCGTCCTCGAGTCGGGCGTCGGCGGCGGCCAACCCCTGGGCGTCGGCGACCTCCTCCGCCACCGCCGCCGCGTCCGCCCAGTGCCGCCGCGCGTCGGCGTGGTCGCCCAGCGCGGCGCAGGCGTCGCCCAGGTAGAGCAGGGTGCGCGCCAGCCCGGCGGTCGGCCGGGTCTCCTCGCGCAGCCGGCGGCTCTCGGCCAGCAGCTCGTACGCCGTCCGTGCCTGCCCCGGGGTGCTGCTCAGCAGCGTCGCCCCGGCGTTGAGCAGTGCCGTCGCCCGGCTGGTCGGGTCGTTGACCGACTCGTACTCGCGCAGCGCGGCCCGCCACGCCTGGGCGGCGTCCAGGTGCTCGCCGAGCGCCGCGTGCACCAGCACCAGGTTGGTCAGCGCCGCCGCGTACCCGCGCGCGTCACCCACCGACCGGAACGTGTTGGCGGCCCGCACCAGGTGGTGGTGCGCGGTGTCCGGTTCGCCCCGGGCCAGTTGGGCCGCGCCCAGGCCCAGGTCGGTGAGGGCGTGCCCGGCCCGGTCCGCGCCGGAGCGGTGCCGGCGGGACATCTCCAGGTGCTCCACCGCGTCGTCGAGCTGCCCCAGGTCGAGCAGGGCCAGGCCGAGGTTCATCCGCGCCTGGGCGTTGCCCCGCCGCCCACGCTCGTTGACCGCGAGGGTGAGCGCGGCAGCCGCCCCCTGCGGGTCGTGCCGGCGTCGGCGCAGCACCCCCAGCTCGTTGTGCGCCCACCCGGCGATCTCCGGGCGGTCGTCGGCGGTCGGGGTGGCCAGCACGGTGCGGCAGACCTGCTCCCACTCGTCGAGCCGCTCGGCGTACGCCAACCACCCGCACAGCGCCACGGCCAGCCGGAACCACCACCGGCGGACCCGGCGGGGGAGGGTCTCCTTCGCGCCGGCCGGCACCCGCACCACCGCCAGCAGCAGTTCCTGGTGAAGGTCGAACCAGCCGTACGGGTCGTCGTCCAGCGGCAGCGACCACTCCCGGTCCGGTGGGGAGCCGAGCACCGCCAGGTTGGCCGCGTGCCGGTCGGCCCGGCGGGCCAGGTGCCGGGTCAGCCGGGCCTGTGCGGCGACCCGGGCCCGGGCCGGATCCGCGTCCCGCAGGTGCAGTCGGGCGCTGCCGGCCAGCAGGGGGCGGATCTCGTACCGGTCGCCGGGCGCGCCGACCACGAACGCCGCGGCGGCCAACTGGTCGAGCAGCGCGGTCACCAGCTCGGGGTGCCGCCCGGCCAGCGCGGCGATGGTGGGCCGGTCCACCGGGGCGGGGACCAGCGACATCAGCCGGTACAACCGTCGGGCCTGGCGGGGCAACGCCCGGTACGCGATGTCCCGTTCGGTGACCAGGCGGGCCACCGGTGAGACGGCGAGCCGTTGGTGCGGTGGCGTCTGCACCGCGCGGCGCAGAGCGTCCAGCACGTCGGAGTGCCGCCAGCCGTGTTGAGCGGTGCGGTAACCGAGCGCGCGGACCGTGCGCGGCTGTCGCCCGCACAGGTCGACGATGTCGCGTACCGCCGGGTCGGTGCGCGGGTCGGCGCGACGGACCCGGGCGCCGGGCGCGGCCCCGCCCGCCGTCGCGAACAGCTCCACCGCCTCGGCCGTGCCCGGCTCGGCGATCCAGTGCGCGACCACACCCTCCAGACCGACCAGCGCCGGACCGCCGGCGAGCAGCAACCGGCAGGTGCGCGCGGTGGGCGGCAGCAGGGGCCGAACCTGGTCGGGACGGTCGACGTTGTCCAGCACCAGCAGGATCCTGCGACCGTCGAGCTGGCCACGCAGCGCGTCGGCGGCGGCGGCGAGCGCGTCCGGCCGGCCGGAGGTCGGCGGGGTGGTGCCCAGGATCCGGGCCAACGCGGTGAGCACCTGCCGGGCCGAGCGGGGTCGGCCCCGCCGCCGCAGGTCGAGGTAGTACTGCCCGTCGGGGAAGTCCTCCCGGCACCGGTTCGCGGCCTGCACCGCGACCGCCGAGGTGCCCACCGCGCGCCTCCCCAGCACCGCCACCGCGTGCTCCCGCACCAGGAGACCGACCACCGCGTCGACATGCTCGCCACGACCGGTGAACTCGGCCGTGTAGGGCAGGGTGGACGCCCCGGTGTTCGGCGTGGTCAGCACGTCCGTCGGCTCGGGGCCGACCTCCCGGACGGCCCGACGGCGGCGCACCTCGTACACCACGTAGCCCACCACGCCGCCGGCGGCCAGCACGATGGTCACCGGCCCGAGCACGCTGGCCACCAGCTCGGAGAGGAGATTGCCGACGAGGTTGCTGGCCACGTTGGCGAGGATGCTGCCGACCACACCGCCGATCGCGATCAGCGCCGGCCAGCGCGAGCCACCGCGCGCACCGCCCGGCCCGGTCACCGGACGCCCCCGGAGACGAGCCCGGCGACCAGGTGCCGACGCGACAGGACCACGAGCACCACCGGCAGCACCGAGGCGAGCACCGAACTGGCGGCCAGCGCGCCACTGTTGCTCACGAAGCTGCGGGTCTGCTCGGCCAGGAACGGCCCGAGCGGCGACGACCCCGGCCCACTGAACAGCCGACCCACCACCAGGTCGTTCCAGACCTGGACGAACTCCAGCACGGAGACCGCCACCACCGCCGACAGGTTGTGCCGGGCCAACCGGCGCAGGGTGTGCCACCACCGGCGCCCGCCCAGCCGGGCGTCGCGGACCTGCTCGACCGGCAGGTCGGCGAACGCGTTGCGCAGCACCAGCACCGCGAACGGTACGCCCAGCGCGATGTGCACCAGGGCCAGACCCTGCGCCGTGCCGGAGGAGAGCACCAGGCCCAGCACCTCGTTGACCGGCCCGGCGATGACCTGGATCGGCACCACGCTGCCGGCCAGCAGCAGCAGCCCGGTGGCCTGCGCGGCCGGCCCGGTCAACCAGGCCAACGGGTACGCGGCCAGCAGCGCGACCACCAGCACCGTGGCGGTCACCGCGGTGGCCAGCAGCAGGGTGAAGCCCAGCGTGCGCCACAGCTCCGTGCCGGTGACCAGGTTGCGGTAGGACTCACCATTCGGCGGGGCGGACCACCAGCCGCGGGCGGCGGCGTCCACCCTGCCGTGCGCCGACGTGGCGACCAGCACCGCCAGCGGCACCAGCCAGGCGATGGCGGCGCCCGCCGCGAGCAGCCGGAACACCCGCCGGGGCGGGGCGACCGGTGCGGGCTCCGGTGCCGCCTCGACGCGCGGCGGAGGCCAGGCCTGTCGGACGAAGAGCGCGGCCACCATGATCCCGCCGATGACCGCCACCAGCCACACCACGCCGAGCGCCGCGCCGTCGCCGGTGGTGGTGCCTCCGGACGTCTGCCAGATCCGCAGGGCGAGCACCGAGGCCTCGTCGCGGACCGAACCGGGGGTCATCACCAGGATGAGGTCGAAGGTGCGGCTGGTGCCGACCGCCACCAGCGCGAAGACCACCGCCGTCGTCCGCAGCAGCAGCGGGCGCCACTGCGCGTCCCACAGCACGTGGCGACGCTTGCCGCCATAGGCGCGGACCGCGTCGGCGAGGCTCGGCGGCACCGCGTCCAGCGCGGACCGGAAGACCAGCACCGCCAACCCGACCCAGGCCCAGACGAACGCCGACATCAACGCGACGGTGACCATTCCCGGCCCGAGCAGCTGCGGCGCGTCCTCGACCGAACGGCCGGCGAGCCGGGTCGCGACCAGGGTGGCCAGCCCCCGGCTCGGGTCCGGGTCGTACATCAGCCGGAAGGTGACCCCGGTGACGACCAGCGGCAACGCCACCGGCACCAGGAGGATCAACCGGACCAGGCCGCCCTCCTGGGAGCGGCGGGACGCGGCAGCGAGCAGGTAGCCCAGTGCGGTCACCACCGCCGGCACCAGCAGAGCCCAGAGGACCGTCCGGCCGACCACCGCGCCGGTGCCCGGGGCGGCGAGCGCGGTCCGGAAGTGCGCCGCACCGACCCACCGACCGTCGGTGGTGACGCTGGCGTGCATGGTCCGCAGCACCGGCCAGAGCAGCAGCCCGCCGAGCAGCACCGCGGCCGGCAACAGCAGGGCCGAGGTCGCCCCCGCCGCCGGGTACGCCCGACCCCGTCGGGCTGGCCCCACGTCGTCGAGGACGGCCAGCTCGCCGAGGACCCGGACCTGGCTCATCGGCCGCCCCCCGCGCTGTCGGCCGCCGCGGCGAGCAGGCCGGTGGCCCGGCGGATCGCCTCGCCGGCCCGGACCCCGTCGGTGACGTCGGCGAAGAAGCCCTGCATGATCCGCCAGATGCCGACCCCGTCGGAGCCGGTGAACGCGCCGGGCAACTGGTCGGAGAGGTCGAACCGCAGGGTGCCGGGGGCCCGCATCTCCATGGCGAGTCGCTGGCCGACGCCGTCGGTGTAGCTGCTGATCGAGACGTTGGTGTTGGGCGAGAGGTAACCGCCCTCGCGCAGCCAGGGCTGGAACGAGTCGGCCCTGGTGAGCCACTCGACCAGCTCGACTCCGCCCCGGGCGTCGGCGAACGCCACGGCCGCGTCCCCGCCGACGATCAGCGGGCCGCCGCCGGACCGGGTGCCCGGGAACCGGAACGTGACAGGTGCTTCCGGCCCGCGTTGGAACGGGCCGACGACGTCGGCGGTGAAATCGGCCCCGAGCAGCATCACCGCCCGTCGGGTGTGCACCACCTGGATCACCGATTCCTCGTACTGGGTGAGCAGGGCGCGACGGCCGCCGCCGACGAACGCGCCGTCGATGCTCCACAGCTCGGCCAGCCGGTCCAGCGCCTCCCGCACCGGCTCGTCCTGCCAGTTGGCGCCGGGCCGGGCGAGCGCGTTGTAACTCTCCGGCGCCACGTCGGCGAGGACATTCTCGAACCAGTCGGTGAGCACCCAGCCGTCCGCGGCACCGATGGCCAGGGGTGCCGGGCCGCCGTCGCGTCGTGCGCGCGCCCCCAGCTCCCTGGTCAGTTGGACCAGCGCGTCCCAGGTGACCGGCCGCACGGGCAGCATGGAGGGCAGGTGCCAGACCAGCGACTTGTGCGCCGACTTGACCCAGACGCCATAGCGCTGACTCCCGGTCATCAGCAACTCGCCCAGCCCGGCGGGCACCGCGTAGTCGGCGGACGGGCGCACCGGGCTCAGCCACCCGCGCTGGGCATATTCGGTGACCAGGCCGGGGCGCGGCAGGATCGCCACGTCCGGGCTGGTGCCGGCGAGGTGTCGGGCGCGCAGGAACGCGTCGATGTCGTTTCCGGCGCTGACCACCTGCACGGGGGCGGGGTAGCCGGCGACGACCTCGCGGAACCGGTCCAGCTCGCTGGTGCTCCAGACCACCGCGACCTGCACCGACCGGGTCCCGCCGGAGCAACCGGCGGCCAGGGCGGCGGCGCCCGTGGCGGCGGCGCGCAGCAGCGTACGACGACTCGCCCGGCCCGTCGGCCTCATCGGGCTGCCTCGCTCGGCTCGGTGACCAGCTCGTGCCGCACCGGGATCTCCGCCAGGGTGGCCGGGTCGGCGGTGCAGACCAGCACCGCCACGCCGGGGGCGTCCGGTGGGGAGAGGCGGGGCATCAGGTCACCGAGGCGGCTGTCGCCCGCCGAACCGGCCGGCAGGTCGACCACCAGCACCTCTGGTAGGCAGGCCGCCGCTCGGGCGAGCGCCACCCGGAACCGCTGGGCGGCGGAGATCTGGTGCGGCAGCAGGGCGAGGGAGAGCGCCAACTCGAGCCGGTCGACCACGGTGGCCGTCCAGTCGTCGGCCACCTCGTGCACCCGTTCGCGTTTGCGCTGCCCGTACTCGATGTTGCGCCGCACGGTGAGCTGCGGCAGCAGCGCGCCGCCGGCGGGCACGTAGCCGATCTGCCGGCGCGGCGGCGGCAGGCCCGTGACGTCGCGGTCGTCGACGAGGATGCGACCGGTAACCGGCGGGGCGAGCCCGGCCAGCACCCGGGCGACCGCCGTGCCGAACCGGGGCGGCGCCACCAGGGCGGCGAGCGTGCCGGCGGGAACGTCGAGGGTCACCGGCCCGGTGCCGGGGACGGCGACCAGTGCGCGTAGCCGTAGCGTGACCCTCACCTCCGGTGACCATTGATGACCGTCCCAGGGTGGCACACCGTGCCGACAATCGATGCCCCCGGCGCTTCCACTGTGGAGGGGCGGACGCCGCTCAGGCGGGGGAGTAGAGCGCGGCGAGCCCGGCCGCGGTGGCGGCCAGCCGTTCGCGCAGCGCCTCCGGGGCCAGCACCTCGACCTCGGCGCCGAGGCGCAGCAGCTCACCGTGGGCGTGGGTGAGCGACTCGATCGGCAGCACCGCGGTCACCCAACCCCGCGCGTCCGGTGGCCCGGCGCTGGCGTTCATCGCGGTCACCACCGGGTCGCTGCCGATCTCGCGCAGCCGCTCCCGCCCCGCCGGGGAGAGTCGGACGGTGGCATCGTCGCGGTGCAGTCGGGCCCGGAACTGCACCACGTGCGCCCGCCACCAGGCCGGCAGGTCGAAGTCGGCGGGTCGGTCGAACTCCTGGGCCAGCGGAGTGAGGGTGAGGATCTGGCTGACGCGGTACGTCGCCGGCGCGCCCCGGCCGGGCTGGTCGGCCACCACATACCAGCGGCCCCCCTTGAGCACCAGGCCGTACGGCTCCAGGATTCGGGTCACCTCGCCGTTCCAGCCGCGGTAGCGCACCTCGACGCGGTGCTGTCGCCAGACCGCCTCCGCCGTACGGGCCAGCTCCGGGGAGGCGTCGCCGTCCGCGTACCAGCCGGGGGTGTCCAGGTGGAAGCGCTGCTGGAGTTGGGTGGCCCGGTCGCGCAGCGGCGCGGGGAGCGCGGCGTGCAGCTTGAGTTGCAGCGCGGCCACCACATCGCCGTAGCCCAGCTCGTCGGCGGGGCCGGGCAGCCCGGCGAGGAACAGCCGGTCGGCCTCCTCGGCGGTCAGCCCGGTGAGGCGGGTCCGCCAGCCGTCGACCAGCTGGTAGCCGCCGGCGTGCCCGGCCTCCCCGTAGAGCGGGATGCCGGCGGCGTGCAGCGACTCGACGTCCCGGTAGATGGTGCGGGGGGAGACCGCCAACCGCTCGGCGAGCTGCGCGGCGGTCAACCGCCCGTGCGACTGGAGCAGCAGCAGGACGGAAAGAAGTCGACTCGCTCGCACTTCACTGACACTAGCTGTCAGGGGAGGGGTTCTACCGTCCCGGCATGGCATTTCGCGACAAGGACCTACGAACGCCCGGACCGGTCACGGTGGACGGTTGGCAGCTCAAGCGTTACCACATCGACCAGCCGGAACGGCCTATCGAACCGGAGGTGGAGAAGGCCGCGTACGACGTACTGCCGGCGCTGCTGGCCCGCGCGGTGACCGACGGCACCCCGGCCGCCGGGTGGGTGGTGCTGCACCGGGGCGCGGACAGCGGCGCCTACCTGCTGGCGTACACCTGGGTGTGGGACAACGCGCTGCAGGTGCACATCGCGGTGGCCGGGCAGCCGGCGCTGGACTGC
Organism: Micromonospora sp. NPDC005220; assembly: GCF_040607895.1. NCBI lineage: Bacteria > Bacillati > Actinomycetota > Actinomycetes > Micromonosporales > Micromonosporaceae > Micromonospora > Micromonospora sp. NPDC005220. The sequence continues at coordinate 74,981 of NZ_JBEXHP010000018.1, read as the reverse complement.
CCGGACGACGACCCGACCCACTTCGTCGAGCTGGATCGGCGCGAGGTCGGCTGCGTGTGGGAGCTGGCGGTGCTGGAACACGAGCGGGCCGCCTGGGTCCGCCACATGCTGGTGCCGGAGAGCCCCGATCTGACCGGCTACCTGGGCGACATTCGAGCGGAAGGGCCGGTGGGCCGCTGATGGGCGACTTCGACTTCTACGTGGGCACCTGGAACGTGGTGAACCGGCGGCTGCGGGAGCGGCTCGTCGGCTCCGACGAGTGGGACGAGTTTCCGGGGGTGTCCGTCGCGCACAGCTTCTTCGGTGGCGGCGGCAACTTCGACGAGATCACCTTCCCGACGAAGGGTTTCACGGGCGCCACGATCAGGATCTTCGACCCCGCCCGGAAGGAGTGGTCGATCTACTGGATGAACAGCGGTATCGGGGTGCTGGAACAACCGCCGATGGTGGGTCGCTTCGTCGACGGCGTCGGCCGCTTCTACGCCGACGACCAGCACGAGGGGCGCCCGGTGCGGTGCCGGTTCATCTGGTCCGACATCAGCGCGACCACCGCCCGCTGGGAGCAGGCGTTCTCCGTCGACGGCGAGCAGACCTGGGAGACCAACTGGATCATGACGTCCAGCCGAGCACCGGAGGACTAACCGCCAGGCCATGCGGAGATGGCAGCCCCGGTCACGGTGCCGAGCTGCCCCGCTTCTCCTCCTGCGCCAGCACCGCCTCGCGGTGCTCCGTCTCGTCGCGGCGGGCCAGCTCGGCGGCGAGGCGTGCATCGGCCACCAGCCGGCCCCGGTTGCGGTGCAGGAAACTCTCGAAACCTCCGGTGTACGGGCAGGCCAGGTCACCGAGCGCCCGCTCGGGCAGGTAGCGGCAGCCCGAGCAGTAGTCGCTGATCTCGTCGATTTCGGTGCCGTCCACCGCGTACGGGCGGGTGTCCACCCGGGCCAGGTCGGCGTACTGACTCATACCGATCACCGTCGCGTTCATCACCCAGTCGGTGCCGTCGACGAAGCAACGCCGGAACCAGTCCGCCAGTTCGGTCGGGCGCCACCCGCGTTGCAACGCGTAGTTGCCCAAAACCAGCAACCGGGGCGTGTGGTGTGTCCAGGCCCGGTCCCGGACGGCGCCGAGGACGTCGGCCAGGCAGCGGGCCTCCACCGCGTCGGCGTCCAGTCCGGCGAACCAATCCGGCAGCGGCTCGGTCGCGGCCAGCCAGTTCGCCCCCCGAAACGGTGGCTCGAAATACCAGTACAGCTGCCAGAGGAACTCCCGCCAGCCGAGCAGACCCCGGATGAACGGCTCCACCGCCGTCCGGGGAGCCGCGCCGACGCGCCACGCCTGTTCGGCGGCGCGCACCGCCGGCTCCGGGTCGAGCAACCCGAGGTTGAACGAGGACGACAGCGCCGAGTGCGCGAACAGCGGGTCGTCGACGCTCATCACGTCGGCGTAGCGGCCGTACCCGGGCAGCCGGTGGGTCAGGAAGTGCGTCAGCCGGGCTTGCGCCTCGGCGTGGGTGGCGGGGTGCTGCCGGGGGCCGTCCCGGCCGACGAACCGCACCCCGTCCGCGGCCCACCGGTCCAGCTCACGGCGAACCTGCGCGTCGATGTCGTCCTCGACGATCGGTGGCGGCGGCGGTGGTGGCGGCGCCGCCGCGACCCGGTTCTCGGCGCGGGGTCGCCGCCCTGCGCTCCCGGCTGGCGCGGTCAGGACGCCGTGGCGGCGGCGGGCGTGCCGGTAGAAGTCGGCCATCCGCAGCGTGCCACGCCGGGCCCGGTCCGCCCAGCCGGCGAAGTCGGCCTGACTGGTGATGAAACCCCGGGGTGGCAGCACGGTCAGCCCCGGCACCGACCGGGCGAAGCGCAACGCCGCCCGGGAGTGCGGGTGACACACCTCCACCGGCTCGGCGACCTGCGTCAACGCCTCCCGGAACGTGTCGGTGCGCAGCAGCAACGCCCGGTCGCCCAACTCGGCCGCCCGGTGCCGCAGCGCGGAGAGGATCAGGTGCGCCTTCTGCCGGTGCATCGGCTGTCGGCGGAAGAGTTCCCGGATCTCCACCAGCAGCACCGGCTGGTCGGGGTCGTCGAGGAAGTGCGGCCCGAGTTGGTCGGCCAGCAACCATCGGCGGCGATACATGACACGATTCTGCCCACTCGCGGGCTGTCGCGCTCGGAAGCCGGGCCGGGAAGTTCCACACCGGATCCGGCGACACGGCGTGGTCAGCCTGAGCCGGTCACCGTCGGGTTCGGGCGGAGGTCGCGGCGGCGCAACAGGATGGTCAGCGCCACGAGAGCGACCAGCAGCGCCGCGAGCACGTACACCGGTTCCGGGCCGAGCGGCGCGAGCAGGGCCAGCAGCGCGACGACCGGGAAGGCGACGACCACCGCGCCGTGCTGCTGCCGGCGTACGTGCAGCACCCAGACCGTGAGCAGGAAGACGGCGATCGGGACGGCCACCCCGTACCCGGCGGTCCGCTCCGAGACGTGCGCGAGGTGCCGTTCGTAATCCACCGACACGCTCAGACCGGCGCCGACCGCGGCGATCGCCGCGAAGATGAGGTAGTGGCCATAACCCCAGACCAGGGAGTACGGCAACCGGTCGGGCGCCTCGTTGCGCCGGTCGAAGTAGAGCCACCAGAGCGCGAACACGATGACCGCGCCGGCCGCCGCGAGCGACCAGAGGTCGTGTTCCCCGGCGTCGAGCCCGTCCTGGATCGCCAACGAGACGGCCCCGACCGCCTCACCGAGCACGATCAGGGTGAACAGCCCGTACCGCTCGGTGATGTGCGCGGGGTGCCACGGGGTCATCCCGGTGCGTTCGGCCACCGCCGGCACCAGCAGGTCGGCCAGCCCCAGCAGCACGAACGACGCGATGCCCCACTCGGCGGGCAGCAACAGTCGCAGCAGCCACCCGAGCTGCACCACCGTCACGCCGACCGCGTAGCGGCGCGCCACCGTACGGTGCGCGGGGTCGCCGACGGCCGCCCGGCTCCAGTGCACGACGGCGGCCAGCCGCATCACCACGTACCCGTAGGTGATGACGGCGAAGTCGCCGTCCAAGAAGGCGCGCGGCACCCCGGCCGCCAGGATCAACGCCCCGGCGATCTGCACCAGTGTGGTGATCCGGTAGACGTCGTCGTCGGTGTCGTAGGCCGAGGCGAACCAGGTGAAGTTCATCCACGACCACCAGATCGCGAAGAACACCATCACGTAACCGGTGACCGCGTGGGCGAGGCGACCCTCGGTTAGGTAATGGTGCAGGCTGGCGGCGGCCTGCGCCACGGCCACCACGAAGCAGAGGTCGAAGAACAGCTCCAGCGGGGTGGCCGCACGGTGTGGCTCGTCGCGACGGCGTGGAAGCATCGGCCGGTAGAACGGCCGCACCGAACGAGGTTGGGTCACCGCAGCTTTTCCGCCCGCCCTCCGGGTCAGCCGCGCCGACGCCCGTGGGTCAGCCCCTCCAACACCAGGGTCAGGCCCGCGCCGACCAACCAGACGTCCTTGGCCAGCCCCACGCCCTGCTGGGTGGGGCGGATGCTCCCGGGCTCGCGCATCCCCGGCGTCTTCAGGTACAGCTGGATCAAGCCGGCGCCGAACGCGGTCAGGCCGAGCCCGACCAGGGGCGCCGGGACGAACGGCGCGATCAGCGCGGCCCCCAGGGCGATCTCCGAGTACGACAGCAGCTTGGCGAAGCGCGCCGGCTCCAGTTGACCGAGCTGGGGCATGGCGGCGACCGCCATCCCGTGCATGCCCTCCGCGGCAGCGCCCTCCAGGTTCCGCTTGCCCAGACCCGAGTTGAGGATGTACGCGCCGATGCTGACCCGCAGCGGCAGGTGCGCGAATTTCATTGTCACTCCCGTTGGCCGTGGTCGAATGCGGCCCGCGTACCCCGGACCGCCCCCGATAACCGCCGGACCGACTGGGCTGGCCGTGGTGGTCGCGGTAGGTTCGCCAGGGGCCCATCGCCGAGCCCGTGGCACACCCGCGCACCCGGCGTTCGGCCCTGCCGTAGACCACCAGCAGGAGGCGAAGTGAGCCAGGAAGTCCGGGGAGTCATCTCCCGCAGCAAGGGCGCGCCGGTCGAGGTCACCACCATCGTGGTGCCCGATCCCGGGCCCGGTGAGGCGATCGTCCGGATTCAGTCGTGCGGTGTCTGCCACACCGACCTGCACTACCGCGAGGGCGGCATCAACGACGACTACCCGTTCCTGCTCGGTCACGAGGCGGCCGGCATCGTGGAGCAGGTCGGCGAGGGCGTCACCGACGTCGCCCCGGGCGACTTCGTGGTACTCAACTGGCGGGCGGTCTGCGGGGTCTGCCGCGCCTGCCGTCGGGGTCGTCCCTGGTACTGCTTCAACACCCACAATGCCACCCAGCGGATGACCCTCACCGACGGCACCGAACTCGCCCCGGCACTGGGCATCGGGGCGTTCGCCGAGAAGACCCTGGTGCACGCCGGGCAGTGCACCAAGGTGGACCCGGCGGCCCGACCCGCCGCCGTGGGTCTGCTCGGATGCGGGGTGATGGCCGGGCTGGGTGCGGCGATGAACACCGGAAACGTCACCCGGGGCGACTCGGTCGCGGTGATCGGCTGCGGCGGCGTCGGGGACGCGGCGGTCGCCGGTGCGGCCCTCGCCGGCGCGACCACGATCGTCGCGGTGGACACCGACAGCCGCAAGCTCGACTGGGCGCGCAAGTTCGGCGCCACGCACACCGTGAACGCATCCGAGGCCGACCCGGTCGAGGCGATCCGTGCCGTCACCGGTGGCTTCGGCGCCGACGTGGTGATCGACGCGGTGGGCCGACCGGAGACCTGGAAGCAGGCGTTCTACGCCCGGGACCTGGCCGGCACGGTGGTGCTGGTCGGCGTACCGACCCCGCAGATGCAGATCGAGCTGCCGCTGCTGGACGTCTTCGGGCGCGGCGGCGCCCTCAAGTCCAGTTGGTACGGCGACTGCCTGCCCAGCCGGGACTTCCCGATGCTCACCGAGCTGTACCTGCAGGGCCGGCTCGACCTCGACGCGTTCGTCACCGAGGAGATCGCACTCGACCAGGTCGAGACCGCGTTCGAGCGGATGCACCACGGCGACGTGCTCCGCTCGGTGGTGGTGTTCCCGTGACCGCCCGCGTCGACCGCGCGGTCACCTCGGGCACGTTCTCCCTGGACGGGCAGACGTTCGACGTGGACAACAACGTCTGGGTGATCGGTGACGACCGCGAGTGCGTCATCGTGGACGCGCCGCACGACGTGGCGGCGATCCTCGCCCTGGTGGGGGACCGGCAGGTCCGGGCGATCCTGGCCACCCACGCCCACGACGACCACGTCCGGGTGGCGCCCGCACTGGCCGAGGCCACCGGCGCGCCGGTGCTGCTGCACACCGCCGACCGGGTCCTCTGGGACATGGTCCACCCGCACCTGCCGCCCAACGGCGAGTTGCACGACGGGCAGATCATCGAGCTGGCCGGCACCACGCTGCGGGTGCTGCACACCCCCGGGCACAGCCCCGGTGCGTGCAGCTTCCACGTGCCCGAGCTGGGCGCCGTGTTCACCGGCGACACGCTCTTCGCCGGTGGTCCGGGCGCGACCGGCCGCTCGTACAGCGACTTCGACACCATCATCCGGTCGATCCGCACCCGGCTGCTGACCCTCCCGGCGGAGACGGTCGTGCACACCGGCCACGGGGACGACACGACGATCGGCGCGGAGGCGCCGCACCTGCAGGAGTGGTTGGCCCGCGGGCACTGACTCCTGCGGGCACTGACCCCTGCGGGCCTGGCGGCTTGTGGCCTGGTGCGCGGTCGACGGGCTCAGCGTTCGTCGGCCGCGCCCAGCACCGGTTTGACGTCCAGGATCGGGGTGCCGTCGAGGGCCTCCAGGTCGGCCACCTCGACGCGCAGCCCGTCCATCGCCAGCACCCGGTGCAGCCCGATCGGGTTGGGCCGGTGCGGGGAGCGGGTGCTGAAGACCCCGGTCTCCGGCCGGGTCTCGTCGCCGCGTGGGTGCACCGCCAGCACGTCGCGTCGGGCGCGGTCCAACCAGGTCAACAGCAGTAGCTCCGCGCCGACCCGCAGATCACGCAGGGCCCGCTCGACCTGCGAATCGAAGACCAGCCACGCCGTCGGCGCGCCCTCGTCGCCCTGCCGTGGCGCGCTCGCCGCGTCGGTCAGCGACGAGGCGACCCGGCCGACCGGGCGCAGCAGGTACCCGTCCTCGCTCACAGCCTCGACCATCGTCGCCCCCCTCCTGGACGGTCCCAACCTAACCCGCCACGCCTATGCTTCCGCTCATGGCCGCCGACCCTCCCGCCCCCGTCGTCCGTCAGCTGCGCCTCGTGGTGGAGGCCGCCGATCACGAGGCCGCCGTCGCGTTCTTCCGGGACGCGCTGGGCCTGCCGGAGGAGGCGGCGTTCAGCGGCGAGGGGGATGCCCGGGTGGTGATCCTGGACGCCGGACGCGCCACCCTGGAGATCGCCAACCCCGCGCAGAAACGCCTGATCGACGAGGTCGAGGTGGGTCGGCAGGTCGCGCCGCGCATCCGGGTGGCTTTCGAGGTGGACGACACGGAGGCGACGACCGCTCGTCTGGTGGCCGCCGGGGCGAGCGAGATCGCGCCGCCGACGCGTACGCCGTGGCAGTCGCTCAACTCCCGCCTCGACGCCCCGGCCGACCTCCAGATCACCATCTTCCAGGAACTCCTCAAAACGGACGAGGGTGACGGGACCCGGAACGCGGAGCCCGACGGTGACAGCGACAGCTGAGCCGGGCAGCTTCCGGGCCGCCACTCTCACCCCGGCGCAAGAACGGCCCTGGCCCATGTGCGGTCTTTGGCCGTAGCCGAGCGTCGCACCGCCACCGCCACGATCACTCGGGAACTCGGCGTCGCCGGCGTGCATGATCTGCTCGCCGCCGTGGTCCGCGGTGGTCAGCTCACCGTCAATTTCCACCCCGACCGGTTGTGCGTCGACGGGCGTACCGTCGCCGCCGCCCTGTTCGAGGACGGTGTGTACCGCAGTCAGTTCGTCACCGGGATCTCCAACGGTGGGCTCACGGCGTATCCCGGTGGGGACCGGGACCGCTGGGAACAACGGATGTTCGAGACGCCTTCGAGCCGGTGCTCGCCGGGCTCCTGACCGGCATGGCCGCCACCGGTGCGTGCCTGGGACGTGCCGGAACGGACGTCGGCATCCTCGCTCGGACGGTACGGAACGGGACAACTGCGCCGTTCAGGGTCGGCCGCGCGCTCGACGACTACGTGGAGGCCCAGATCCACGGCACCCTGGACCTCGGGCGTGACGTCGAGGAACTGGTGGTGGACCCGTCCTTCGCCGGCACCCCGACCGGCGCGACGTTGGAATCGATCGCCCGGCGGCACGGTTTCCCGCTGCGGTGGGACCCCGGCTTCGCGCTGGCCGTCGACCGGGTCGACGCCGAGTTCCGGGGCCCGGCGATCCCGGGGCTGGCCGCGCGACTGCACCGGGAGTTCGCCCGGTCGGGCGCGCCGGTGGACGCGGCGCTGATCGGTCGCGGTGCGGTGTCGGTGGTCACCGAGCCGGAGCGGTGGGCGGACCGGGGCCCGGTGGTCGAGACCCTCCAGCACCTCAAACAGCTCTGGCACGTACTCGTCCGGTACGGCGAACCGCACGGCAACCACCCCCACCGTGCTGGCCTAGACGCCCACTCCCGGTAGCGACAACCGCGCTAGCCGCCCGCCTCCCATCACGTCGCATGACCCCTTTGCTCTGCTTACCTATCTGCACCACGTCCCGCGAGCTGCGAATGGGCCGTTTCCGCCAGCCACGGACGTTCCTCACCGCAATCACGGGCCGTCACCGGTGCGTATAAGTAAGCAGAGCAAAGGCTGGCGTTCGGACATTGCCCCCGGCTTCCGAAAACACCCTCCGTCACGGCCGTCCGACCTGAGGTGGGCAGCCCCGCCATGTCCGACTCGGCGCCGTGACCGGGATCGCAGCCGGCCGGGCTCCGGCATTTCCGGAATGCCCGACACGTGAACCTGGTTGTGTCCCCCGTACCGCCGGAGCCCAAACCCATTCCCGCGGTCATTCCCCGAGGAGTGTTCACCCCGGAGCGCTTCGCACGATCGAAAGGGCAACCATCGTGAAGGTCGACTTCACTCGATGGCTCCCCGCCATCGCCAAGGACTCGTACCGCAAGACCGCACTGAGCGTGGCCGGTGTGGCCGCCCTCGGCGGTCTGGCGCTCGCGCCGACCGCAGCCGCCGCCCCGGTCACCTCCGGACCGCACCAGGGCGCCGTCGCCGCCATCGACCTCGCCACCGGCAAGGCCGCCACCTCGGCACAGCAGAATGACGAGCAGCCCGTCGAGTCGGGCTTGACCACCGGCTCCGCCACCGGCAAGCCGCCGGCCGGCAAGCCCAGCCGGGCACAGCTGATCCCACACGGCATCGAGGGCGCACAGTCGCGGGTACCCCTCGACGACGCCCAGCTGGCCAACGCCCGGGCCATCGTCGACGCCGCCAAGAAGACCGGCGTCGGTGACCGGGGCGCGGTGATCGGCGTCGCCACCTCGCTGCAGGAGTCGAAGCTGTACAACCTCGGCCACCTCGGCGCGTACAACGACCACGACTCGCAGGGCCTGTTCCAGCAGCGTCCGTCGTCCGGTTGGGGCACGCCCGACCAGATCACCGACCCGGAGTACGCCGCCACGGCGTTCTTCACCGCACTCAAGAACGTCGGCGGCTGGCAGGACCTGCCGCTGACCGCCGCCGCGCAGACCGTTCAGGTCTCCGCCTTCCCGTACGCGTACGCGCAGTGGGAGGAGCAGGCGGCGGACATCGTCCAGCAGCTCTGGTGACACCCGCACGCAAGGCCGGCCGGCTCCCTTCGACGGGGGCCGGCCGGTTCTTCTTGTTGCGCGTACCTCAGCAGGCCGGGTAGAGACGGCGGGTGCCGAACCCCGCCGCGTACGCGTCCCGGTCACTGAACCGGCAGCCGTAGTCGGGTCGGGCCACCACCGCCGGGTCGGTCACGGTGTCGCCGGCCGGGCGCCTTCCGGTGCGTACCCAGGACACCAGGTCGTCCCAGGCGGCGCCGGCCTCCCCCGGGGTGAACTCGCAGTGCTGCGTGGCCCGGATCGCCCGCTGAACCACCAGCTTGCTGCGACCGTGCCGCGCCACGTCGGTGGCGTACGCCTGCTCCATGCTGAACGGTACGAACAGGTCGCCGAGACCGTGCAGGCTGAGCACCGGCGCGGTCGGGCGGCCGGCGATCCGCGGCACCTCGGTCAGTGTCGGCAGCAGCCGCTGCCGCAGGTTCTCCGGGGCGACCCGCTGCACCGTCGCGTTGACGTTGACCGGGCTGTTCGGGGCGTAGCGGGTGAGCAGATTGGTGGACAGCTGGCCGGGCCGTTGCGCGGGGGAGTCGCCACCACTGGTCACGGTGATGGAGAAGAGGAAGTCCTTCCAGAGCGCGAACGCCGCGTCCGCCCCCGGACGTGGCCCACCGGAACGGTTCACCGTGATCGCCCGCAACTGCTTGCCCCGGTCCGTGGTGGTGTCCGGCCCGGTGGGGGTCAGCCCGCCCAGGCCGAGCGCCACCTGGATGCGGGGTACCGCGTTGGTCAGATAATCAGCCGGCGTGGGATAGGCCGGCACCCCGGCGAGGGCCTGCGCGACCAGGTTGTAGTCCAGGTAGAAGTCCAGCAGCGTCTGATCGCCGAGTACCCCGCACATCGGCAACGCGCCGTCGTAGTAGCCGGGGTACTGCTCCAGTGAACGACCGATGACGTACCCGCCCATCGACACCCCGGCGACATACGTGTGCTTCGGCCGACGGACCGTCCGCCCGAAGTGGTCGGCGAGGTCCTTCGTCCCCAGCACCCCGGAGCGGATGTCGAAGCCGTTACGGTCGTACGAGGACGACGCCCAGGCGTACCCCTGCTCCAGGAGACGCTGGCGCAGCCCGAAAGCCGGCGGTTCCGGCGAGAGCACCATGCCCTGGCCGCGGTAACCGTGCGCCCACAACACCAGGTCGCCGTTCCACCGGGCCGGGACCTCGATGATGTACCCGGCGTGGCGGTGCACGCCCTGGCGTACCGTCGTCGGCTTGCCGCTCACGACCAGTGGGGCCAACGGTGGATTCTCGATGGTGTAGCCGGGCAGCGGTTCGCCGCCCCTCGCGTCGCGACCGGTGGCGCTGGCCGGTGCGGCACCGGCCAACCCGACCGCGAGGGTCAGCGTCGCGGTGGCGGCGAGCAGCCGGCGGAGGGTGCGAACGGGTGTGGACAGCATCGATGCTCCCCATCGGACGGACGTCGCCCGGGGGCGACCAGCGGGACGGTTGCCTACCGGCCGGTAGCGCCCTGAACCTAGAACCGTCGTAGACCGGTGTCAATGGGTACGCTGACCGACGGGTCAAGCACGACTGCCCAGCCGATCACACCGCCCGTACGCGGGTGGTCCTGGCCGTCGGCTTGCCCGTCGGCGACGTATCCGTCGCGGCCGTGCCGTACCCCGGCCGTGCCGTACCCCGGCCGTGCCGTACCCCGGCCGTGCCGTACCCCGGCCGTGCCGTACCCCGGCCGTGTCGCCCGGCGGGTCGGTCGGGTTGACTGGTCGCCGTGGACGAGTCGATCTGGGAGGCAGCCCGTGCGTCGCGCAGCTGGCTGGACGGGGCGAACGGCACCGGGCAGACCGAGCTGACCTGCCGCATCCTCAAGCTGACCGAAGAGGCGGGGGAGGCCTCGGCCGCCTGGATCGGTCTGCTCGGGCAGAATCCACGCAAGGGTGTCACCCACACCCGCGAGGACGTCGCGGCGGAGTTGGCCGACGTCGCCTTCACCGCGTTGGTGGCCATCGAAAGCCTGGGGCTGGACGCGCAAACGGTCCTGGACGCCTGCGCCGCAAAGGTGCGCTCCCGCCTGACAGACCAAAACCGTCCCTAGCGTCCAGTTACGCCGCCCACCGTGCCCACGCCATGCATGCCGCGCGCATCGCCGCGACGGTGGGCCGGCCCCGCCGGGTCGGCCGCCCATGTTGGGTGAATTGGGCGTCATGCGCCGCCCGGTGTATCCGTGATCGACTCGGTTTCCTTGATGTCGCGGTGTCGAGTCGCTCCGGATGCCCCGATATCAGGGAACTCGAGTGGATCACACCGCGCGGGGAGGTCTGGCTGCCGTAGGCGTCCGGTCGTTCGGACGATTTGACCGGTTTGTGGCGGTGCGCGATGTGGCCGGCCCCACCCGTGGGCCGGAATCATGGCCGGGCCGGGGTCGTTACATACCCTGACGATCGCAGCACCACCGACCCACCGCCCCGGCCCTCACAGGCTTGGATCGCAGGTTGGAATGCCAGCCTCCGCCCGGTCGTTGCAGTCCCCACGACCGACCGCCTCGGCACTGACTTGATGAGGGTGCCGGCGCATGGGCCACCCGGAATGCTGTCGGCCCCCCGGTCGTTGCAGTCCCCACGACCGACCGCCCCGGCGCCGCCTTGATGAGGGTGCCCGGTGGATGGGCCGCCCCGGAATGACGCCGGCCCGCCGGTCGTTACAGATGGACCCGGCGCCACGAGCCTTCCGCCCGTTAGGTCGCCGATCGACGCCCTGGTGGGCGTCACCCCCCGAAGACTTTTCCTTGTTTTGTGCAGCGCCGGACGAGGTGCTCACACCCGTGACCGCTGTTCCCCTTGGCGGTCGGGTGTTCTACCCCCGAAGGAGCTACCCCCATGAACACGATCATGCGTAAGAGTGTGTTGTCCGTTGCTGGTCTCGCGTTCGCCGGTGGTGTCTTCGCCGGCCCGATCGCTCACGTGGCGAACCCGGTCGACGCCAGGCCCGTCGCGGTAGCGGTGCAGGCCGACAAGCCCGACGTCAGCAAGCTGATCCCGCACGGTACCCAGGGCGAGCAGTCGCACATCACTCTCAACGATGAGCAGACGGCCAACGTCAAGGCGATCATCGCCGCGACGAAGAAGGCCGGTCTCCCGGAGCGGGCCGCGGTGATCTCGATCGCGACGAGCCTGCAGGAGTCGAAGCTGGAAAACCTGGGCCACCTCGGCGACATGAACGACCATGACTCGCTGGGCCTGTTCCAGCAGCGCCCGTCCAGTGGTTGGGGTACCCCGGAGCAGATCACTGACCCCGAGTACTCGACGACGGCGTTCCTCAAGGGCCTCAAGCAGGTCGATGGGTGGCAGGACATGCCGCTGACCGACGCCGCGCAGACCGTACAGGTGTCGGCTTACCCGGACGCGTACGCCCAGTGGGAGCAGCAGGCCGCTGATCTGGTCGGCCAGTACTGGAACAGCTGACCCACCGCACGACCGAACGGCACGACTACCGCACGACGGCATGACACCGACCGCTGGCCGGCACCCGCAACACGGGGTGCCGGCCAGCGGCATTCCTGCTGTCGCCGGTCGCCGTTCACCCGTCGCATCCACCCACCGCCGATGGCCGGTAACGCCGTTCACCCGTCGCTGCTCGCTGCTCGCCGTCGTCCGCCGTCTGCCGTCCGCCGTCTGCTGTTCGCCGTCTGCTGTTCGCCGTCTGCTGTTCGCCGTCTGCTGTTCGCCGTCTGCCGTCCGCCGTCCGCCGTCTGCCGTCCGCCGTCTGCTGTTCGCCGTCCGCCGTCCGCTGTTCGCCGTCCGCTGTTCGCCGTCCGTCGGCCGCCGTCCGCTGCTCGTCGCCTGCCGTACGCCGCCGGCGGTCCGCTGCCTGCTGGTTGCGGGGGGCGGGATCTCCCGCTCCAAGGGTCGCGGGGAAGGCGGATGGTGTCGTCGGGTCGGCGGTTGTCCGTAGATCTTGGACAGTTTCCGTTCACACGGAACGGAAACTGTCCAAGATCTAAGTCGGCAACGTAGCGGAGTGACGTGATCGGCGCCGAGTGATCCGATCGGCTGGCGGGTACGTACCCCTGGACGGGGACCGGCGGAGGGACAGAGGCATGGCCGCAGTGGGGTACGGGACCGACCGCGAACCGGATTCAGCGCCGGAACCCTCCGGTGCGGTCGCACCACGACGGTGGTCCACCGGCGCTCGCCTGCTGGTGGCTGCCGCTGCCGTCGTGCTGCTCCTGGGTGCGGCAGCGGTGGCCGTGATCGTTGCCGACCCCGGCCGCCTCGGCATGACCTACTCCAGCCAACCCGACGGCACCGGGCCCGACGGCACCGGGCAAGACGGCACCGGGCAAGACGGCACCGGGCAAGACGGCACCGGGCCGGACGGCAACGAGCCCGACGGCACTGGGCACGACGGCACTCGCCCCGACGGCACCCGGCCCGGTGACGGCGGTCGTCCGGGGGGCGTCGCTGACCCGGACGCGGCTGGGGGTCGCCGCGGTGGTGCGGGCGCTGCCGCGGAGCAACTGTTGACCGCGCCGCTGGCGGGTCTGCGGCAGGGCACCTTCGTGCTCGCGGACGGGTTGTCCTCGTTCGAGCTGAGGGTGGCAGAGCTGGGCGATGACCTGTACCGGATCAGCACCCCGGCCGGCTCGGGGGTGTCCAGCCGACCGGCGGTGCAGGGGGAGACCGTGCGGCTTGACCTCGTGGAGTCCGGGACGCGCGGGCCACGGGATGCGCGGGTGTTGCTCAACGAGCGGGTCGCCTGGCGTCTTCACCTCGTTGGCGGGGTGAGCAGTCAGGTGCTGGACCTGACCCGGGCTCGGCTGCTGGGCGTGGAACTCGCCGGCGGCTCTAGCCGTACCGAGGTTCTCCTGCCACCGATCACCGGCCCCGGCGACCCCACCGGCCCGCGCTCGGACAACCCGGCCAGCCCGCTGACCGTACGACTCACCGGTGGGACCAGTCAGCTCGACGTCCGGGTCCCCGGGGAGACTCCGGTACGGGTTCGGGTGGGAGCCGGCGCTGGTTCGGTGGTGGTACGCGACGCCCGCTGGGATGGGGTGGCCGCGGGTTCGGTGCTGGGTACGCCGGGCTGGGACCGGTCGGCGGAGCGCCTGTACCTGGACCTGGTCGCGGGTGCCAACAGCGTGCTGGTGTCGTCCAGCAATCGATGATGCCGCGCTGACAACCCCGCCCGCCCAGGCGGGAAGCGGCGCGGTCGCGAATGGGCGCGAGCGTACAGTCGGGCGGTGGAGCGTACCGAATCGATGCTGGCGCAGACCCGACCGCCCGGCGTGGTCGACGTTGATCCCGGCAGTGTGTTGTTGCCCGGCCACGACGTGCCGTTGGGTCGGTATACCACGGTGCGGCGGCTGCTTCCGCAGCGCGCCCGCCGGATGGTTGGCGCGTGGTGTTTCGTGGATCATTTCGGCCCGGATGATGTGGCGCAGCGGCCCGGTATGGAGGTGCCGCCGCACCCGCACACCGGGTTGCAGACGGTGACCTGGCTGCTCGACGGGGAGATTCTGCACCGGGACAGCCTCGGCAACGTGCAGCCGATCGTGCCTGGCCAGTTGAACGTGATGACCTCCGGGAACGGCATCGCCCACTCGGAGCGGTCGCCGGCCACCCACCCGCCGGTGATGCACGGCGTTCAGCTCTGGGTGGCGCTGCCGGACCCGGCGCGGGCCGGAGCGGCCGATTTCGCGCACCACGCCGACCTGCCGCGCTGGCGCGACGGCGACCTGGACGTGACCCTGCTGGTCGGCGAGTTCGGCGGGGAGCGGTCACCGGCGGTGGCGCACACCCCGCTGGTGGGGGTGCAGCTGGAGCTGGGCGGCACGGCGCCGGCGACGATGTCGTTGCGGCCCGATTTCGAGTACGCCGTGCTGGCGATGTCCGGGTCGGCGGAGGCGGCCGGGGTCGGGTTCGAGCCGGGGGCGCTGCTGTATCTGGGCTCGGGCCGCCGGGAGCTGACCGTGCGTGGCGGGGCTGGGGCGAAGCTGCTGCTGCTGGGCGGTACGCCGTTCGAGGAGCCGTTGGTGATGTGGTGGAACTTCGTCGGCCGGTCGCACGAGGAGATCGCCGCCGCCCGGGAGGACTGGATGGCCGGCGACGGACGCTTCGGTGTGGTCACCGACGATCCGGCGCCGCCGTTGCCCGCGCCCGCGCTGCCCACGACCCGCCTCAAGGCCCGCGACCGCATCGGCGGCCTGCACGACTGAGCGGCGCGCGTGTGCCCGCCGGGCGCTCGGGTAGTCGCCGGCATGGCGACCAGTTTGATCACTTCGGTGGAGGACCGTAAACGTCTGGCGCGCCGGCTCGCCGGTAGCGGGCGGGGCTTCGCCGAGCAGTTCGGGTTCCGGGTGACCAACAACCCGGCGAGCCTGTTCCAGGTGCTCTGCCTGTCAGTGCTGCTGGCCCGTCGTGGCGACTACCGGCGGGCGTTGGACGGGGCGCGGGCGTTGCGCGACGAGGGGTGGGACAGCGCGGCCCGGTTGGCTCGTTCGCTGCACGAGGACCGGGTACGGGTCCTGCGCGCCAGCGGCCGGCGTGGTGACGTGGACGCGCTCGCCACCGTGCTGGGTGACCTGGCCCGGGCGGTGCTCGAGCGGTACCGGGGTGATCTGCGCCGGTTGCGGGCGCTGGCGCACCACGACCCGGTCCGGGAGCGGGCGCTCCTCGCCGAGCTTCCGGGCGTGGACGATCAGGTCGTCGACCTGTTTCTCCGCGAGGCGCAGGCGTTGTGGCGGGAGGTGGCCCCGGTCGCCGACCGGCGGGCGTTGGCTGCCGCGCGTCGGCTCGGGCTGGGCAGGTCGGCGGACGACCTTGCCGGCCTCGCCACCGGCGAGTCGGAGCAGCTGGCCTGGCTGGTGGGGGCGTTGGCCCGGGTCGACCTGGAGCATCGGTACGCGGAGGTGACCGGTCGACCGTGACGTGCCCTGGCCCACACTTCCCCAAATTCTGACCAAACGGAGGATGTTCTGCCGTATGGTTGGACCCGGCAGTGCTGGCCGCTCGGTTCGGGCAGGCCTCCACCGCCTGGTGACCGCGACCGGTTCGGATGCGGTTCACCGCCTGGGCAGGCTTGCGTGGCGCCCTGGGTCACGGTTCGTGACCAGGGGCGCCCGCCTGTCCCGGCCCTTCGATCGGCCCCACCCCGTGCAGCGCTCCGGGGGCGGTGTGCCGGGCCCGCCAGGCCTCACTTGGCCAGACCGGCCAGCAGGTTCACCGTCACGGCGATGATGAACGCGCCGAACAGATACGACACCAGCGAGTGCCGCAGCACCGTACGACGCATCTCGTTGCTCGTCAGGTTGGTGTCGGAGACCTGGAACGTCGTCCCGATGGTGAACGCGACGTACGCGAAGTCGGAGTAGCGCGGCGGTTCGGGCTGGTTGAAGTGCACCCCGCCGTCCGGGCCGGTGTAGTAGATCCGGGCGTACCGGGCAGTGAACACGGTGTGCACCACGAACCAGGAGAGCACCACGCTCAGCACGCCCAGGGCGCCGTGCAGGTCCCGGGCCCTCCCGGGGGGAGCGCTCTGCGCGCTGGCCACGACCAGACTCACGGCCAGCAGGCTGGCCAGGCAGGCGACGAGCAGCAGGGCGTCCCGGATCGCCCGGTTCGGGTCCTCGTGCACGGCCAGTTGGGCGGTCCGCTCGGCGTCCATCGGCCAGAGTTTGTGCCAGACCAGCACCAGCCAGCTCAGCGCCCCCACGTCCCAACCGGTCAGCGCGGCGAGCGGCAGTGGCAGCAGCAGCGCGAAGACGCAGCCGGCGATGACGCCGACCACCGCCACCACGGCGATCTGCACCGCGGCCGGGAAGCGCACATCCGCTGGCCGGGACGGGCCGCCGGTATAGGTCATCGGCGGCGATCCTGTCGCCGGGCTGTGGGCGTCACCGCTGGGTCAGATGCCGCGCAGGTGCTGCGAGACGCGGTTGTGCTTCTTGTCCCGGGCCTGCTCGGCCCGCTGGGCGGGTCCCACCTCGGGTGCCGCCTCGATCCCGGCGGAGCGGGCCACCTCGGTCCCGTTGGCGTAGTCGACCGGCGGCAGGGCGCGCAGCGCCTTGAGCACGTCCGGCGGGGCACCCTCCCGTTCGGCCTCGCGGACCACGTCGTTCTTCTCGGCCGGGTAGTCCAGGCTCGACAGGTAGTGCAGGACGTCGGCGTAGCTCGCCATGGCGTGGGCTCCCTCGGGCATCGTTGTGGTGACGACCGGCGGCGGTTACCCGCCCGCCGGCCGGTCACGCCCGTGCGGGGAAGGAAACCCGGCGCTGTTTCTCCCGCTCCGCGGCGGGTACCCGCAGACGCCGAGGCGAGCCAAGGGAGTACGCGATGACCTACGACACCTTCATCGACCAGGTTTCCCAGCGCACCACCACGTCGTCCGAGCGGGCGGTCGAGTTGACCCGGGCCGTGTTGGAGACGTTCGCGGAGCGGTTGACCGGCGGCGAGGTTCTGGACCTGGCCGCCCAGTTGCCCCAACCGCTGCAACTGGTGCTGAAACCGAGCCCGAGCACCGAGCAGGCGGACCGGTTCGGCGCGGCGGAGTTCGTCGCCCGGGTCGCGTTGCGCGCCGGTGTGCGGGAGGCCGCCGCCCGGGACGCCAGTCGGGCGGTCTTCACCACCCTGCGCGAGGCGATCACCGGTGGGGAGTTCGATGACGTGGCGACTCAACTGCCGCGTGACTATCGGGGCCTGATCGAGCAGGCGATGGCCCCGGGAGCGACGCTGCGCCGCGGCTGACAGGGCTCGTTCCGGGCACACACAGCGGTTTACCGGGGCAACCATCGGTGTCCCGCTTGGCGTGACGATTCAGCCTGGCCTAACCTTGTCGTGCGAGGGGAGTACTTCCCACGAACCATTCCGGTCAGTACGGCGCGCCCGGCGCGCCTCGGGTGGTTGCCCATCAGGTGGTGGGTGAAGGAGACCTCGAACATGACGGTGTTCGAGGAGACCCCACATGAGCCAAGTGTCGTATCTGTCCGCTGCCAGTGACCTGTCGTCGGTGGGCACTCCCACGCTGTGGGCGGTCACCATCATCGGGGTCGTCCTGCTGCTGGTACTGGATTTCCTGGTCACCCGTCGCCCGCACGAGGTGTCCATGCGGGAGGCGATCGGCTGGTCGGCGTTCTACATCGCGCTGCCGCTGGCGTTCGGCGCCTGGATCTGGTCCCGCTTCGGCTCCCAGCAGGGCGTCGAGTACCTGACCGGTTACCTGGTGGAGAAGTCGCTCTCGGTCGACAACCTCTTCGTCTTCATGCTGCTGTTGGCCGCGTTCGCGGTGCCGGCGGTGCTCGCCCAGCGGGTGCTGCTCTACGGCATCGCCGGCGCGTTGGTGCTGCGGGCGGTCTTCATCGCCCTCGGCGCGGCGGCGTTGCAGACCCTCGACTTCGCCTTCCTGCTCTTCGCGATCATCCTCATCGCCACCGCGGTGAAGCTGCTGCGCGATGCCATGTCCGGGCATCAGCAGGAAGTCGACATCAACAAGATGCGGTCGGTGAAGCTGCTGCGCAAGGTCATGCCGGTGGTGGACGACTACCACGGCACCAAGATGACCGTCCGGCAGGGCGCGAAGCGGGCGCTCACTCCGTTCGCCCTGGTGGTGGTCGCGGTGCTGGCCACCGACGTCGTCTTCGCGGTCGACTCGGTGCCCGCGGTCTACGGCATCACCGAGGACCCGTACCTGGTCTTCGCCACCAACGCGTTCGCCCTGCTCGGGCTGCGGGCGCTCTACTTCGTCCTGCACGCGGCGCTGAGCCGGCTGGTGCACCTCAGCTACGGCCTGGCCATCATCCTGGCGTTCATCGGCCTCAAGCTGGGTCTGCACTGGGCGCACGGCATCTGGGACAGCGTGCCGCAGATCCCGACCCTGGCCTCGCTCGGCGTGATCATCGGTGTGCTGGTGGTGGTAACCCTGACCAGCCTGCGCGCCACCCGGGGCGGCACGCCCGAGCAGCGCGAGGTCGTCACCGAGCGGCACTGACCGCGCCGCGCCGGGTCGACGAGGGGGTACGCGGAAAGCTCCCGCCCCGGCCGGCGCGGGTGGTACGACTGTGCAATGGGAATCGTGTCACCGGGCTTTCAGGGTCGGCCCCGGACGCAGGAGCCGGCCCTGCCACCCGGTCAGTATCTGACCGAGGACTTTCCGGTGCTCTCGGCCGGACCGACGCCCCGGGTGTCCCTGGACACCTGGGAGTTCGTCATCTCCGCCGAGAACGGCACCGAGTACCGGTGGTCGTGGCAGGAGCTGATGGCCCTGCCACAGGAGACGCCGATGGTGGACATCCACTGCGTCACCCGCTGGTCCAAGCTCGGCACCACCTGGCAGGGCGTCTCCCTGGACACCCTGCTCGACGGCGTGGACACCGGCGCGCACTTCGCGCTCGCCCACTCGTACGGCGGGTACACCACCAACCTGCCGCTGGACGACCTGCGCGGCGGCCGGGCCTGGGTGGCGCACACCTTCGACGGCGCCCCGCTGCCGGCCGAGCACGGCGGCCCGGCGCGGCTGCTGGTGCCGCACCTGTACTTCTGGAAGTCCGCCAAGTGGGTGCGCGGCATCCGGCTCAAGACGATGGACGAGCCGGGTTTCTGGGAGACCGCCGGTTACCACGACTACGGCGACCCGTGGCGCGAGCAGCGGTACCAGGGTGACTGAGCGGGCCGTGGCGACGGGCACCCCGGCCCGCGCGCCCATCAAGTGGCAGATTGCCCGGCTGGTGGAGCGCCGGGTGGAGACGGCGACGGCGGAGACGCTGGTCCTGGAGGTGCCCGACTGGCCGGGGCACCTGCCCGGTCAGCACGTCGACGTGCGGTTGACCGCCCCGGACGGCTACCAGGCCGCCCGGTCGTACTCGATCGCCGGGCCGGCCGTGGACGGCCCCGGTGGCCCGCGGATCGAGGTGACCGTCCAGCGGGTTCCCGACGGCGAGGTGTCGCCGTACCTCATCGATGTTTTCGCCCCCGGCGACCCGGTGGAGGTCCGCGGACCGCTCGGTGGTTGGTTCATCTGGCGGCCCGAGGAGACCGCGCCGGTGCAGCTCGTCGCCGGTGGCTCCGGCGTCGTGCCGCTGATGGCGATGATCCGAGCCCGGCGTGCGGTGGGAAGCAAGGCCCCGTTCCGGTTGATCTACTCGGTGCGCACCCCGGGTGATGTGATCTACGCCGACGAGCTGCGCCGCCGGGTCCGCGACGACTTCGGGCTGGACGTCGCGTACGTCTACACCCGTGAAGCGCCCGAGGGCTGGCGCGGTGAGCCGCACCGGATCGGGCTGGCCGACGTCAACACGCACGGGTGGCCACCGGACCTGGAACCGCTCACCTACGTCTGTGGCCCGACCGCGTTCGTGGAGACCGTGGCCGACCTGCTGGTGGGCCTGGGGCACCCGTCACGTCGGGTCAAGACCGAACGCTTCGGCCCCACCGGCTGACGCACGCCTCGTCGAGGAGGATCACATGACCGAGATGTCGTACCTGGACGGCAACATGCTCGACGGCCCGATGCGTGAGCTGTTCACCGTCGACCTGAGCAGCGCGATGGGCCGCTGCGAGAACTGCGGGACGACCGGCTCGATGGCCAGCCTGCACGTCTACTCGTACGCCCCGGGCCTGGTCGCCCGCTGCCCGTCCTGCGAGGAGGTGATGCTGCGCCTGGTGCGCGGGCCGGATCGGGCCTGGCTGGACATGCGCGGCACCACCTTCCTCCAGGTGCCGATGCCGATGGCGCAGACGTTCCCCGGCCCGCTCTGACGGACCGGTCGCCCGGCTGAGGCACGATGGCCGGATGAGCACCGGTCGATGGCGTGCTGTGCCGCTCGCGGTCCGGTGCGTGGTGGCTGTCGCTGTGCTGGTCTTCGCCTACGGCACCGGCGTGCACGTGGTTCAGCTGCTCCTGCCCCAGTTCGGGCCGCAGCTCGCCCTGCCGGGGTGGTTGACGGTCTACTTCGCGTCCCTGACGCTGTGGGATCCGTTGGCGGCGGTGCTGCTGGCCGCTCGCCGGGTGGAAGGACTCGTGCTGGGCTGCGTGGTGCTGGCGACGGACGCGGCGGCGAACGGATACGCCACCTACGTGTTGGACCCGGCGTCCGGTGTCACCCCGGGCCGGATCGGGCAGGCCGTCATCACCGCCCTCGCTGTCGGGTTCGTGGCGTTCACCCCGTGGTTGGCGCCGTGGTTCATCGGCTCGGGCGGTCGAAGCGGCACGACCGCTCAGACACCGAGGAGATCGTAGGCCTGGGCGAGGCCGTCGGCCCAGGGCGAACCGTAGTCACGTTCCCACGCGCGGCGCAGACGGTCGCGGGTCGCGGCTCGGTGTAACCAGTCGCCGCCGATTTTCGCATCGACGGCTCACTGGGCGGTGCCCGCGAGCAGCCACCGTCGAACGGGGATCTCCAGCAGCGTCCGCTCGCCGTCCGGGCCGATCCGCCGGCCGACGTCCCAGCCGTCGTACTTGCGGACGAACGCCTCGACGACCGGGCCGGGGAAAGCGTTTCGGTGCACGTGGGCAGCGCCCTCCGCCACCACTGGCGCATTGCCGCTCTCCAGGGCCAGGGACACCCGTGGGTCGGCCATGACGTTGCGGGCCTTGACGCTGCGGCTCCCGCAACCGACCCAGAACGTCGCCGAGAGGTAGACGAACCAGACCGGCGTCAGGTGCGGGGACCCGTCGCGGCGCACTGTGCACAGCCAGACGTTCAGCTCCCGCGACAGTCGCTTCTCGACGTCGGCCGGGGGGATCGAGGGGGTTCGGCTCACCGGGCCAGTGGATCACAACGCCGCACGTTCCGACGACCGTCTTTCACCTGACGCGCGAGATCGTCGAAGATGGAGGCACACGCTCAGGCGCCGCCTGGTTGGACAACGGCGGCACCGGTCGGTCAGAGTGATCCGCCGTGAGATACCTGCGTACCGGTGGCCCCGCCGCGATCCGGCGGCCCCGGTCCACCGACTCCGACGAGTTCGTCGCCGCCGCGCGGCGCAGTCGGGACCTGCACCACCCGTGGTTGGCCGCGCCGGCCAACCCGGAGGAGTACGAGCTCTATCTGCGCCGGATCCGTCGGCGCGACAGCGCCGGCTACCTGATCTGCGACCGGGCCAGCGGCGAGATCGCCGGCTACGTGAACATCAGCGGGATCGTGCTCGGTGCGCTGCGTGGTGGCTACCTCGGGTACGCGGCGTTCCTGCCGTACAGCGGCACCGGGCACGCATCGGCGGGCGTCGCCCTGGTGATCGACCACGCGTTCACCTCGGTCGGCTTGCATCGGCTGGAGGCCAACATCCAGCCGGGCAACGAGCCGTCCCGGCGGGTGGCCCGCAAGCTCGGTTTCCGGTTGGAGGGCTTCTCCCCGGACTACCTGTTCATCGACGGCGCCTGGCGCGACCACGAACGGTGGGCGGTCACCGCGCCAACCCGCGCCTGACCGTCAGCCCGGCCGACGCCCGAGCGTCACTGCCGGAGCGGGTCGGTCTTCGGCGACGCGAGCAGCCACCTTTCACCCGGAGCGGGTGATGACGCTCCGTACCCTGCTTCCTACGGTGGGTGTCATGACTACCGTTCGCGCGACCCCTGCCCACCCCATCCCCGGCCTGTCCGCCGCGGATACGCAGAGCGCCGACCAGCGGGCCATCCCGCCCGAGTTGGGCCCCAACTCCCTCGCGGTGCTCAGCGGGCCCACGTTCATGTACTCGAACGCGTGCGGGGATGTGCCGACGGGCAGTATCGGTGGGCTCGTCCACCTGGACACCCGCCTGATCAGCGGCTGGAGCCTGACCATCAACGGTAGTGCGCTGCTGGTGCTGCGCGCCAAGACCATCGAGCACTATTCGGCGCAGTACGTGCTCACCAACCCGGAACTGCCCGGGCTGCCGCCGAACACCCTGGGCCTGCGGCGCCTGCGCTACGTCGGCGACGGGTTTCACGAACGCGTGGAACTGGTCTCCTACCGACTGGAGCCGATCCGGGTGGAGCTGCGGCTGGCCGTCGCCGCCGACTTCGCCGACCTGTTCGAGGTCAAGTCGAGGGTCCGGGACCGCTCCGCCGAGATCAGCCGGGACCACGCCGCCGACGGGTCCGAGCTGTGCTTCTCCTACCAGCGCGGTGACTTTTCCGCGCAGACCCGGGTGTGCTGCGCGAAGCCGGCCGACCGCATCGAGGGTGACGACCTGGTCTGGGAGCTGGAGCTGGGCCCTCGCGAGGAGTGGCACGTCGACCTGGACGTGCCACTGCCGTCCGGGATGGGGGTGGTCGAGCCGGTCCGGGGCGACATCGCCGACGTCATCCACGGCCGGGCCGACGACCCGCTGCGCCGGTGGGTTGAGGACCGGGCGGTGCTGCGCAGTGACAACGCGGCGTTGGAGCGCACCGCGCGGCAGTCCCGCAACGACCTGGCGGCACTGCGGCTCGACCTGGAGGTCAAGGGCCAGCGGATCATGCTGCCCGGTGCCGGACTGCCCTGGTTCCTCGCCGTCTTCGGCCGGGACACCCTGATCACCGCGTATCAGACGCTGGTCGCCGGGCCCGCGCTGGCGAAGGGGGCCTTGCTCGCCCTGGCCCGGCTTCAGGGCGACACGTGCGACGACTTCACCGACGAAGAGCCCGGTAAGATCCTGCACGAGGTGCGCAGCGGCGAGTTGACCCGCAGTGGCGAGAAACCGTTCGGGCCGTACTACGGCAGCGCCGACGCCACCCAACTCTGGCTGATCCTGCTCTCCGAGTACTGGCGCTGGACCGGCGACGACGAAACCGTCCGGCACCTGCGGGACAACGCGATGGCCGCGTTGCGCTGGATCGACGAGTACGGCGACCGGGACGGCGACGGCTACGTCGAGTACGCGACCCGCTCGCCCGAAGGGCTGGGCAACCAGTGCTGGCGGGACTCCCCGGACGGCGTCTGCTTCGCCGACGGCAGGATGCCCGTGCTCCCGCTGGCCACCTGCGACCTGCAGGGCTACACCTACGACGCCAAGCTGCGGCTGGCCGAGTTGTTCGACGGGCCGTTGGACAACCGCACGTTGGCGCGCCGGCTGCGCGACGAGGCCAACACCCTGTACGAGCGGTTCAACCACGACTTCTGGATCGAGGAACGGGGCGGCTACTACGCGGTCGCCCTCGACGGCGACAAGAACCGCGTCGATTCCAAGACCTCGAACATGGGTCACCTGCTGTGGAGCGGAATCGTCCCGCCGGAGCGGGCCGACGCGGTGGTGCGACAACTCATGTCGCCGGACATGTTCTCCGGTTGGGGCATCCGCACGCTGTCCCGGGAGGAGCGGCTCTACAACGCGCTCGGCTACCACCTCGGCACGGTCTGGCCGCACGACAACTCGATCGCCGCGTTGGGCCTGGCCCGGTACGGCTACCGGGCCGAGTCCAACCAGATCAGTCTGGCGATGATCGAGGCGGCCGACCAGTTCGGTTACCGGTTGCCGGAGGCGCTCAGCGGTTTCGACCGGGAACGGCTGCTCTTCGCCGTGCCGTTCCCGACCGCGTGCAGCCCGCAGGCGTGGGCGGCCGGCACGCCGCTGGCCCTGATCCGCGCCATGCTCGGCGTCAACCCGGTCGACGGCCGGTTGGTCCTCGATCCGGACGTCCCGCAGGAGCTGGGCCGGATCACCGCCGAGCGGGTGCGGGCGTTCGGCCAACAGTGGGAGTTGGAAGCGACCGGGCGCAGCGGCCACGTCCGGCTTAGCCAAGGTGAGGGCGGGTCGCGCGTCGGACGTTTGTCGCGGGCTCCGACGGGAAACGGCCCGCAATGACGAAACCTCGTGTGGTGATCGTGGGGGCCGGGTTCGCCGGTTACCACGCGGCGAAGACGTTGAGCCGGATCGCCCGGGACCGGGCCGAGATCGTGGTGCTGAACTCCACCGACTACTTCCTGTATCTCCCGCTGCTGCCCGAGGTGGCGGCCGGGGTGATCGAGCCCGGACGGATCGCCGTGCCGCTGACCGGGACGCTCAAGGGCGTACGGGTGGTGATCGGCGAGGCGGACCACGTCGACCTGCAGAACCGCTGGGTCGGTTTCACCCAGGCCGAGGGGGAGAAGAACCGGCTGGCGTACGACCGGTTGGTGCTCGCCGTGGGTAGCGTCAACAAGTTGCTGCCCATTCCGGGGGTGACCGAGTACGCGCACGGCTTCCGCGGCCTGCCCGAGGCCGTCTACCTGCACGATCACATCGTCCGGCAGATCGAGCTGGCCGAGCAGGCCGAGGACCCGGCCGAGCAACAGGCCCGGGCCACGTTCGTGGTGGTCGGGGCGGGCTACACCGGCACCGAGGTCGCGGCACACGGGCAGCTGTTCACCGACGCGCTGCACGCCCAGCGGCCCCGGCTCACCGTCCGGCCCCGCTGGATGCTGCTCGACGTGGCGCCCCGGGTGCTGCCCGAGTTGGACAAGCGGATGTCGGACACCTCGCACAAGGTGCTCAACCGGCGTGGGGTGGACGTGCGGATGGGAACCTCGGTGGCCGAGGCGACGTGCGACGGGGTGAAGCTCTCCGACGGGGAGTACGTGCCGACCTGCACCCTGGTGTGGTGTGTGGGGGTGCGCCCCGACCCGTTCGTCAACGAGTTGGGCCTGCGCACCGACCGGGGCCGGCTGGTCACCGACGAGTTCCTCAACGTCCCCGGCTACCCGGAGGTGTACGCGTGCGGCGACGCCGCCGCCGTGCCCGACCTGGTCAACCCGGGCAAGGTCTGCGGAATGACGGCCCAGCACGCGCAGCGGCAGGGCAAGCGCGCGGCGCACAACATCGCCGCGTCGTACGGTTTCGGCCGGCGGAAGCCGTACAAGCACCACGACCTGGGCTGGGTCGTCGACCTGGGTGGCAAGGACGCGGCGGCGAACCCGTTGCAGGTCAACCTGGCCGGGTTGCCGGCCAAGGCGGTCACCCGGGCGTACCACCTGATGGCGATGCCGGGGAACCGTACGCGGGTCAGCGCCGACTGGGCGTTGGACGCCGCGTTGACCCGGTCTGCGGTCCAGTTGGGGTTGGTGCCGGCCAACGCGGTGCCGTTGGAGAGCACCACGCCCGAGGTCGCGAGCCGATCCCGCTGAGAGGGGCACCGCGCCGGTCAGTCGGCGGACCCGCCCGCCCGCGCGGCCGGGTCGGCCGGCGGGGCGGGCCGGAGCCGGCGCGGGCCGTACTCGCGCAGCAGGGTCTGGATGATGCCGGCGGCGGGGATGGCCAGCAGCGCGCCGAGCAGGCCGGCCAGCTCCGCCGCGAGCAGCACGCTGACCAGCACCGTCAACGGGTTCAGCCGGACCACCCGGGACAGGATGAGCGGCTGGAGCAGGTGGTTCTCCAACTGCTGGTAGACCACGAAGAAGACAAGCACCACCACGCCGGCGGTGGGGGAGTGCAGGAAACCCGCCCCGGCCGCGATCACCGCGCCGAGGGTCGCCCCGACCAGCGGTAGCAGGTCGGCGACCGCCACCAGAAGGGCGATCACGGCCGCGAAGGGCACTCCGGTGAGGAGCAGCACCGCGTAGGTCAACAACCCGCAGATCACGCTGATCAGCAGGTTTCCGGTGAGATAACCGGTGACGGTCCGCGACACCTCCCGGCCCACCCGACGCAGCCGCTCGCCCTGACCGTCCCCGGCCGCCGCGAGCACGCCGCGGGTGATCCGCGGCGCCTCCAACACCATGAGGTACGCGAGCACGATGACCGTGAGCAGCCCGGCAACCGTCTCGACGACTCCGCGCAGCACGCCGACTGCGGGTTGGCGCAGCCGATTGCCGAAGTCGCGCAGCTGGTCGGAGTGCTCGCTGACGTAGCGTCGCGCCCCGGTGCGTTCCAGCACCTGCCCCACCGGGCCCTGCCCGTCGCGGGCGTCCCGCAGCAGCTCGGGCGCCCGGTCGGCGAACCGACTCAACTCCCCGAACAACGGCACCAGGATGAGCGCGGCCAGGGCCGCCAGCAGCACGAACGCGGAGAGGAAGACCAGCAGCGTGGCCAACGCCCGACGTCGGACGAAGCGGCGTTGCACCCGGTCGACGAGGGGTTTGAGCGCGACGGCGAAGAACGCGGCGACCACCGCCCAGGCCAGCACCCGCCGGGTCGCGTACACGAAGCCCAGCGCGAGCGCGGTCGCCAGCACCAGACCGATCACGATCAGGGTGCGGCGGCCGGTGTCCCGATCGTCGGCGTTGCTCATCCGGCGGGCCTTCCCCGCGCGCGCCGTCGGAAACCCGGCAATGCGGGCGCAACGACGATCAGTGGCGGGACTCGTCGTCCGCGTCGGTGACCGGGTGGGCGCCGGCGACGAACGTGTCCAGCGCGGCGGCGTGCAGGAGGCCGCCGGGCACCGGGTCGCGCAGGGCGGCCACCGCCAGCCGGGCCACCGGCAGCCCGCCGGGACGGGAGGTCGCGGCCAGCACCAGGTTGCCGTACCGCCGGCCGCGCAACATCCGCCGGTCACCGACCACGCACACGTCGGCGAAGACCGCCCGCAACGTGGCCACCTGCACCCGGGTGCCGACCAGTGGCGGCAGGTCGGTGACGTTGACCAGGTACAACCCGTCGGGGCGCAGGGCGCGGGCCACCTCGGCGACGAACTCGACGGTGCGCACGTGCCGGGGCATCCGGGCCGCCCGGTAGATGTCGGCGATCACCAGGTCGTACCGGTCGTCCGGGGTGCCGGTCAGGGCGTCCCGGGCGTCGGCGACCTCCACCCGAACCATCGACGGCAGTGGCGGCAACTCCCGTGCCACCAGCTCGACCACCGCCGGGTCCCGCTCGACGACCCGTTGCGGGGAGCCGGGCCGGGTGGCAGCCAACCAGCGGGGCAGCGTCAGCGCGCCGCCGCCCAGGTGCAGGACGCTCAGCGGCGCGCCGGCCGGGGCCGCCACGTCCACCGCCGAGGCGATCCGCCGGACGTACTCGAAATGCAGGTGGCGCGGATCCTCGACATCCACGTACGACTGCTCGACCCCGGCGGACAGCAGTGTCCGCCCGGTCCGGCGGACCGGGTCGGCGACCAGTTCCAGCCGGTCGGCGGCGCGGTTCATGTCCGGCACGCTAGCCGAGTCCACGGCCCATCCGGCCGGCGGACCGGCACTGCCCATCCGGCCGGCGGACCGGCACGGCCCATCCGGCCGGCGGACCGGGGTCGCGCCCCGGCCCGTCGGCCCGCCGATGTCGCGGTGGCCGGTCAGCCGCTGGCCATCCCGGCGCCCACCTCATCGATCGCGGCGTCGATCCGGTGTGCGAGGTCCACGTCGAGCGCGGTCACCCCGTCGGCCTGGGTGGTCCGCACTGTCAACACGGCGGCCGTGTCGCCCGGACGCCCGATGCTCGGGCCGCGGCCGTTGTCCTGGCGCAGCCGGTCGAGCCGGGCGAGCACCCGGTCCAGGCTGTCCGGCGGCAGCGCTACCACCCGGTAGAGGCCCTGGGCGTCGCCGGCCCAGTAGGGCAGGTCGTCCAACGCCGCGCTGATCTCGTCAGCGTCCAGGGTGGGTGTGGTGGTGGACGCGCCCACCAGGCCGCCGCCGACCTCCGGTGGGTTCAGCAGCTCGCGCAACCCGTCGGGTACGTGCAACGACTCGACCAGGTCGCTGTCCTGCTCGGCGAGCGCGGCGATCGTCGCCTCCGCCTGGTACCGGGCCTGCTCCGGGGTGTTGCCGCTGATCCGGCCCACCTCGGCCAGGAAGCCGGGCAGGTCCCGATGCCGCCTGATGCCGTCGACCGGCAGCACGTCGTGCAGCGACGACGGCACCGCGGCGAGCAGCCGCCGCCGTTCGGCGGCCTCCAGGGCGAACGCGAGGACGAGCACTGTCGCCTCGGTGCCCACCTTCGCCGTCTTGAAGTCGACCCCGGCGCGACGCCGGACCTCGTCGACCAGGTCGTGGTAACCCATGCTGCTCACCCCGGCCGCACCGCTCGGCGGGGACGGCTGGGGCCGCGGATTGTCGGCGTTGCCGACCGGCGGCGGTGCCGGCCCGCCGCGGGTGGTGTCCGGTTTGTGTAGTCCGGCCGGCGGTGGGCCGGCCCGCTTGCCCTGCTCAAGGCTGGTGAGCTGCTTGGAGGCGCTCAGGCTGGCGCCGAATTCGCTGGGCTGGCGATTCTGCTCGCGGGCCTGCCGGGCCAGCGCCCGGCGCCGCTGGTTGTCGCCCTCCATCTGCTTGCGCATGGTGGCACCCCTTCCGCTGGGGATCGTGCCTGCGCCGGTCGCCTTCCCGCCGTCCCGGAGAACGAAACAGCGGCCGCCGGCCGGGTCGGCCCGGCCTCCGCCACGCTTCATCCGGCGCGGGTGAGGGGTGCTCACCCGCACCGCCCGCACGATCGGTTCAGGACCGGAGTTCTTCCGAGGTACGCGGAAGGAAGGTCGTCATGAAGGAAGTTGTCGAGATCGTCCCCGCCCGACCCGGTTGGTACGCGCGCTGGCAGCTCACACCCGACCTCACCAGGTGTTACCCGGTGAGCCTGTGGGCGCTGCTGGAGGAGGCCGACGGAACGGGCCGCGAGGTGATCGGCATGGACTGCATCGGTCAGTGGCCCGGTGCAGACGACAACGAGGCGGGTGGGCAGTTCGTCCGCTACCTGTACCAGACGCCCGATTCGGGGAAGCCCGCGGACATCGACTCGACCTCGACCGGCGAGCTGCGCGAGAGCGGACCCCGGCTCCAGCCGATGACGGCACCCTAGACATTCCTCCGGCCCCCGACCCCAGGTCCCAGGGTCGGGGGCCATCCCCGTTTCCGGGGGTGGCCCGGAGATCAGCCGATGGCGCGCACGTCGTCGGAGTACGCCATGGCCAGCAACTCGCTCAGGCCGGTGCGGTCCAGCATCCGCTGCAGCTGCGGGCTGACCCCGGTCAGCCGGACCGCCCCGGCGGCGCGGTGCACCACCAGCAACGCGCTGAGCCCGGAGGAATCGCAGAGGGTCACCCCGGTGAGGTCGACCAGCACCGGGGCGCTGCCGTCGCCGGGCAGGTCGGCCGCCGCGGCGATCAGCTCGGGCGCGGTGTCGTAGTCGAGCTCGCCGGTCAGCCGGAGTCGGACCTGCCCGGCGGTGAGCCGGGTTGTCTCGATGGTCAACAGCTGGTCGGGCATCCCACCATTTTCCTTGTCGAGCGACAGAACGCAAAGCGGGGGCGGTGACGCGCACCCCGCGTGACGCTCGTCCGCGCCCCCGCCGTGGCGGTGCCCGCGCCCCCGCCGTGGCGGTGCCCGCGCCCCCGCCGTGAGATGCCGCTTCCCGGGTTCCGGCGTAGGGTGACTGGAGAGTTTTGACCGTAGACGCCGGTTCCGGCACGGGTTCGGTGAACGAGAAGGAGTGAGGCTCAGCTGGTGACTGCTTCCGACGTCAGGGACTGGGACCCAGGCGACGGACGGCTCTCCACGCCGAGCACGACACGACCCTCCGCGTGGTCCGCCGACGTTCGCCGCCCCACCCCGCCCCTGCCCCCACTGACCCCCGACCGGAGTCCGGCCACGCCCGACTGGTCCGAGGTCGTCGAGCACTTCCGTGAAGGCCTGGTGGTCTGCGACGCCGACGGCGTCGTACGCCACATGAGCCAGATGGCCGAGCGGTTACTGCCCGAGGTGACCTGCGGCGAGCTGCTCAGCGCGGCCGGTGTGCCCGGGCTCGGCGCGGGTGCCCCCGGCGGCTTCACCCATCGCGGGCGCCGGCTCACCGCGCGCCAGGTGCCGCTCTCCGGAGGCCGCTGCTGCTGGTACGTCGAGGACGTCACCGACAGCGTCAGCCGGGCCGACGCGCTGCTCGCCGAACGGGCGCGCTCGGCGTTCCTGGCCGTGGTCGGCGACAAGCTGGGCAACCCGCTGCACCCCGATCGGGCCGCCGCCGCGGTCGTCCGACTCGCCGTGCCGACCCTGGCCGAGGTGGCGGTGCTGGTGCTGGCCCCCCGGGCCGGTCGCGCCCACTGGTGGCGGGCCTCGCGTACCGACGACGAGGCGCCGACGGTGGACAGTGGCGTGCTGGCCGATGGTGAGCTGCCGGCCGCCATCGCCGACGGGCTGACCGGGGCCGAGCCGCACGCGGTGGACTGGCTGGTCGAGCAGGCGGTCGACGCCGGCTGGCTGCCCTTGCTCGCCGGCACCGAGAGTGCCGCCCGGGTCGTCCCGCTGCCGGGCCGCGACGCGCCGGTCGGTGTGCTGCTGGTGGCCCGTCCCGCCACCCGCTGGTACGACGAGGACGACGTGGAGCTGGTCCGCGCCTTCGCGGCCCGCGCCGGCGCGGCGTTGACCACCGCGCTGCTCTACCGCGAACAGGCGGAGGTGGCCGACACCCTGCAGGCCAGCCTGCTGCCGGTCGAACCGGTCGAGGCCGTCGGCGTGCAGTGGGGCACCGCGTACCGGCCCGCGCAGGCGGGGCTGCGCATCGGCGGCGACTTCTACGGCTCGCACCGTCTCCCCGACGGCGGCTCGGTGTTCTTCCTCGGCGACGTGTCGGGTAAGGGCGTCGAAGCAGCCGTCTTCACCGGCCAGCTGCGCCAGTGCCTCCAGGCGCTGCACCGGCTGGAGTCGCGCCCCGCGCGATTGCTGCGGCTGCTCAATGACGCGCTGCTGGAGACCACCCAGGCGCACGGCCAGGGCCGCTTCGCCACGATCGTGCTCGGCGTGGCCCGCCCGGAGCGTGACGGTGGCCTCACCCTCACCCTGGCCGGCGGCGGGCACCTGCCACCACTGGTGTTGCGAGCCTCCGGCGAGGTGGAGACGGTGCCGTTGCGCGGCATGCTGCTCGGGGTGGTGCCCGACCCCCGGGTCGGGGAGGTGACCGTACGGCTGGCGCTGGACGAGACCTGCCTGCTCTACAGCGACGGGGTGACCGAGGCCCGGGGCGGTCGGCGCGGCGACGAACAGTTCGGCCCGGAGCGGCTGGTCACCGCACTGACCGGCTGCCAGCGGATGCCCGCGCCGGCCCTGGCCGAACGGGTCGAGCAGATCACCTGCGACTGGCTCGGGCGCGGCGACCACGATGACATCGCCGTGCTGGCGCTGCGGGCGGCCGGCCTCAGTGGGCGCGGGTCGCGGCACCTGCACTCGGTGCCCACCGGCACCGACCACACCGAGGGAGCTGACGCGTGACCACCGCCGCGGCCACCACCGACCTCGGCAACGCGTACTCCGGTTACCTGGACTGCCTCGCCGACGCCGACGAGTACGCCGCGACCGAGATGGCGATCGGCCTGCTCGGCGCGGGCGTCCCAGCGGAGCGGGTGCTGCTCGACCTGGTCGCGCCCGCCCAGGCCGAGGTGGGCGAGCGGTGGGCGCGTAACGAGTGGAGCGTCGCCCAGGAGCACGCGGCCACCCACATCAGCGAGCAGGTGGTGGCGGCGGTGTCCGCGTACGCCAGACCGAGGCCGACCGGCGGACGGGTCGTGGTCGCCTGCATGGACGGGGAGTGGCATGCGCTGCCGCCTCGGCTGGTGTCCGAGGTGCTGCGGTTACGCGGGTGGCAGGTGACCTTTCTGGGCGCCAGCGTGCCCGCGGCGCACCTCGTGTCGTACCTGCACCGCTACGACGCGCACGCGGTCGCGCTGGCCTGCGCGCTGCCGATGCGCCTGCCGTACGCCCATCGGATGATCGAGGCCTGCCGCCGCTCGGACGTGCCGGTGGTGGTCGGCGGGCGCGGGTTCGGCACGGACGGCCGGTGGGCGCGCCGACTCGGGGTGCCCTGGGCGCCGGACGCGCCCGCGGCGGCCGAGCTGATCACCGACGAGCGGGCGCTGCGTGGCGCGTCGCCGGCCCGACTCGCCCACCTGGCCGACGACGAGTACGCCAGCCTGGTGCGCCGTCGCGGTGAGCTGATCGACAGCGCGGTGGCGGAGTTGCGGGACCGGGTGCCGGCGGCACGGGAGTACACCGCCGCTCAGCTCGACGCGACAGTGAGCGACCTGGGCCACATCGTGGACTTCCTGGCCGCGGCGGTCTACGTCGACGACGCCTCGTTGTTCGCCGAGTTCGTGGAGTGGCTGTCGGGGATCCTGCGCAGTCGTGGGGTGCCCACCGGGGCGGTCGTGCTGCCGCTGGAGCACTACGCCGCCGCGCTGCGGGACTTTCCCCGGGCGGCGCGGGCGCTGGCGCTGGGATGCGCCGCGCTGCCCGCGGCAGCCCGCTGACCGACTTGCTGGTGGCACCCGGGTCGATACCCGCGCTCAGCGGCGTTCCAGTCCGCTCTGCGTATACTTGCCGGACTGCAAACGTCCCACCCCGAGGGTGGAGCGAGGGGGAGAACGGTGACGTTCAGCGTCAACTACGTCGAGCGCGACGGTGGTGGCGCCTACCTGCGGCTCGCGGGCGAGCTGGACCTGAGCACCGCCCCCGAGCTGACCGCCGCGATCGACCGGCTCACCGCGGCGGGCGAGACCCGGGTGCTGCTCGACCTCACCGACCTCACGTTCTGCGACTCCACCGGGTTGGCCGTGTTCGTCCGGGGCGACAACCAGGTGGCGGCCGACGGCGGGTGGCTCCGGATCACCGGCGCCAACGGGCGGGTCGAGCGGGTGCTGCGGGTGACCGGCCTCGCCGACGTGTTGCGCTACGAACCGGAGTCGGTCGACCCCGTGTCCCGCACCGCGTCCTGATGGGCTAGATTTCCCCGCCAGCATTTCCTTGCCAGCGCGGTGACCGTCAGGGTCCCGTTCCCCGCCGAATCCGAGGCAGGTAGTGATGGGCGTAGACAGCCCGCAGCCGGTACGCATCCTGGTGGTCGACGACGACCCGGGCGACGTGCTGATGATCGAGGAGGCGCTGGCGGACTCCGACGTCGAGAAGATCATCGACGTGGTCAGTGACGGCGAGGAGGCGATGGAGTTTCTCCGCGCCGAGGGCCGGCACGAGCAGGCCCGCCGACCCGACATGATCCTGCTGGACCTGAACATGCCGCGGATGGACGGTCGGCAGGTGCTCGGCGCGGTCAAGCAGGACGAGGATCTGCGGACCATCCCGATCGTCGTACTGACCACCTCCAACGCCGACACCGACATCGTCGGCAGCTACACGTTGCAGGCCAACGCGTACGTCACCAAGCCGATCGACCTGGACGACTTCAACGACGTGGTGCGCCGCATCGACGAGTTCTTCGGCCGCGTCGTCGTGCTGCCCAAGCGCACCTGACGCCCGCGCCACCTGCGCGCATGCTGAACATTTTTCCCGAACCCCCTCGGCGCGAGCGGTCGCGGCCGAGGATCCAGGTGGGGAAGTAACAGCAGCTGCCTGGGGGCGACAGGATGAGGTTCTCCGTGGTTGAGACCGGTTACGACCAGCGGCAGGTGGATTACTGCCTCGACGAGTTGGGGATCCGGTTGGCCCGGCTCGCGGCGCGGGCTGAGGGCGCGGCCGGGGCGGCCCGGGAATGGGACGAGATCCGGCAGGAGGCGGCCTGGCTCAGCGGGCTCCTGCAACGGCTGGACCTGGGCGACGCCGCCGCCACCCGGCAGGCCGGTGACCCGGTGCGACGCGAGGCCGCCGAGATCCTGACCCAGGCCCGCGCCGAACTCGACGAGGCCCGCGAGGAGGCCCGGCGGGTACGGGAGCTGGCGTACGCGGAGGCCGTGCAGGCCCGACGTGACTTCGAGGCGGCGCTGGATGCCCGTCGACGGCGTGCGGCGCGGGTGGACGAGATCCTCAGCCAGGTGACGGTCGACCAGGTGCCCGCCGACACCCCGACTGCGGCTGCCGGCGTACCGGGAAGTCGGGTTGGAGCCGGCGGCCTGGACGCGGGCGCGGAGCCGCCGCCCGGCCGTCGCTGAGACGGCCGGTACGGGGTGCCCGGCTCAGGCGGTGAGCGCCGCCGCGACGGTGGTAGCCCGATCCTCGTGCTGGGCGTACGCGTCGGGGTAGGCGGAGATCTGTACGGACTGGGCAGCTGCGGTGACGCTCATGTCCTGCCAGCCGGGGATCTCGTTGAGCGCCGTGTAGAAGGCCCGCGCGGCGTACGACGGCTGCATCAGCTGCGCCACCGTGCCCCAGCCGCTGCTGGGCCGCTGCTGGAACAGCCCGACCGAGTCGTGGTCGGAGCCGCTGCCCTGGTTCGGGTACTCCGCCGACTCCGGCAGGACGTCGCTGGCCAGGTTGTAGAGGTTGCTCTCCTGCATGGCGGTGGCCAGTGCCACCACCAGGGCGCGGCGCGGCATCTTCATCTCCAGGCCGACGTCCACGATGATCTTCGCGTTGTCCATCTGTGCCTGGTCGAGGCCGGCGACCGGCTGGGGGCGGCGGGGCTTCACCGGCTTCTTGGGCGCCTTGCGGACGGCGGTCGGCGTGGGCGTGGGCTTGGCCGTCGGGCTGGGCAGGATCCGGGCGGGGGCGACGTCGCGGTCCAGCGACCGGGAGGCGCGCTCATCGGCGATGGCGGCGCGGTCGGCCACCGCCTCGGCGAGCGGCTCGACCGTGCGCGGATCGTCGTCGTTGCCCCGTGCGGTCGCGACCGCCACGAGGCTGAGACAGCAGGTGACACCGGTGGCCAGCGCCACCCGCACCGGGGTCGAGCGCAGCAGGGCCCGCCGAGCCGGTTCGGGGACGCGGTGACGGCCGATCGTCCGGTCGGTTGAGGCGGCGTCGTCCGAAAGGGTGGTCGGGCGCGCGTCGGTCAGCTTCTGGGCGGAGGGGTCGTCGGCATGCACCTGCCGAGGCTAAAGAGCCAAATGCCCGATGCCACCAGCCCGTACGGTGGCATGCGCCACAATTTGCCCTGATCGTGCTGACTTTAGCGGGCAGAAGCTTAGCGAAGCTGATCAACCTCGCGGATGCCTCCAGACGGTTATTTCCGACTTGCCGGGCGAATCCGCTCGTGGTGGGCGGCTCTCCATCCGGCGCACGACCGCCCACCCGGGTCCACCGAACAGTCGATGCCAGGTCCACCAAAAGTGCGACGACTCCCCGGCCCGGGTCGCGTTTTTCGTAGATCTTGGACAGTTTCCGTTCACTGAGAACGGAAACTGTCCAAGATCTACGTCGGCGGCGTCCTGGAGTGCCGCGATCGGCACGTATCGGGCCGCCGGGCCGCCGGGCCGCCGGGTCGCTGTGTCGCCGGGCCGCTGTGCCGCCGGGTCGCTGTGTCGCCGGGCCGCTGTGCCGCCGGGCCGCTGTGTCGCCGGGCCGCTGTGCCGCCGGGCCGCTGTGCCGCCGGGCCGCCGTGTCGCTGGGCCGCATGTTGTCCTCGGCGGGTCAGTGTCGGGCGTTCTCAGCTGGGGTGACGGTCAGTCGGTGTCGGCTGGCGTCGCCGCTGGAAAAGGGCCAGAGCCGGTCGGCGTACTCGACCAGGTCGGCCAGTTGATCTCGGCTCAGGCCGGCCGAGGAGATTTCCGCGTGCACGTCGGCCCGGTACCGGCCGTCGTTGTCCCGGCCCAGCTTCGCCTCCGCCCGGACCTGCACGGTGTGCGCCTCGTCGGTGATCTCCCCGGCCACCTCCACCGCCGCGTGATGGAGGCAGGAGGCGAAGGCCGCTGCCAGCAACTGCTCCGGCGTCAGCCCGGTGCAGTGCGGCGCCAGCGGTGAGGCCAGCGCGGTGGAGAGCCCGCCATCGTCGGTGCGTACGTGACCGCCCTGGGCGGTCGCTGTGGCCTCACGCAGCCAGGAACTCTGATCCGGCATCGCGTTTCTCCCGTCGCTCACCGGCTCGGCTACCCCACCCCCGCCCGACGAAACGGCCGCCACCCCGCGAAACTCCGCCACCACCAGGCGAGAGGTCGGGCCACCCCGTGAAACTCCGCCACCACCAGGCGAGACGTCGGGCCACCCCGCGAAACTTCGCCGTCGCCAGGCGAGACGTCGGGCCACCCGGCAAAACGCTCCGCCAGCCCCGCGAACTCTGCCGCCGCGCTGTCAGCGGCCGGAGGGCAGGTTCTGCTCGTCCGTCAGCGCCACGGCCTCGGTGGCCTCGGCGGCGGCCCGTTCGGTCCACGGTGACGTCGGGGCCGACCGTCGGGCTGTCGGGATCGTCATCGGCACGTACACCCGGGCGTCCACGGCCTCCGCCAGCAGCAGCGCGGCGACCAGGCTGGTCGGTCGCTGCTCGGGGTCGTCGGCGAGGCAGGAGTGACACAGGTCGGCGACCTCCGGCGGAAGCCCGGCGATGTCGGGCAGCCGCTCCGGTGGTTGCCGGCGGCGGACCAGGAGCAGTTCGCTGGAGGTTGCCGCGCGGTACGGCAGGCGGGCGGTGAGGCTGTAGTAGAGCAGCACGCCGAGGGCGTACATGTCGGCGGCGGGGGTGGCTGGCGCCTCGTCCAGCTGCTCGGGTGCCAGGTAGGCCGGGGTGCCGAGCACCATCCCGGTCGGCATCGGGTCGAGGGCTCCGGCGGCGATGGCGATGCCGAAGTCGAGCACCTTCACCCCGGCCGGGGTGAGGATGACGTTGGCGGGTTTGACGTCGCGGTGCACGATGCCCTCGGCGTGAGCGGCGGCCAGCGCCGCGGCGACCTCCGCGCAGACCCGCACCGCGATCCGCCAGTCCAGCGGCCCGGCGCGCAGGTGCACGGCGAGCGTCTCACCCTCGGCCAGCTCCATGACGATGTAGGGCGTCGGCCGGCCGGGCCACGTCGAGGAGGTGCCGAAGTCGTGCACGCTCGCCACGTTGGGGTGCTCGAGGCGGGCCGCCGACCGGGCCTCCGCGCGGATCCGGTCCACCGGGCCGTCCCGGTCGTCGCGACCGGGCGAGATGAGCTTCACCGCGACCGGCCGGTCCAGCACCTGGTCGTACGCGCGCCACACCTCGGACATCCCACCCACACCGATGCGCTGTTCGAGCCGGTACCGCCCGTCCAGCGTGCGCATCGACCACTCCTCGTCCTCGCCCCGCCGACGGCCGGGTGCTCAGAGCGCGGTACCCGCACCCGGAGCTGGGCAAACCGAGGCCGGTTCGCCCCTGCGCACCTCGCTACGCCAGGGCGGCGGGTGCGGTAGCTTGCGAGCCAGAGCCGGTGTCACCGATTGTGCCGGCACGGTCACCCGAGGGGACGCCGTGATGAGCGAGGTCACCGTACGCTTCGTCGGTGGGCCCGCGGACGGTCTGGTCCGGCTGCTGCCGGCCGGGTCGGACGGCGCCCCACCCCAGCGTTGGATCATGCGGCACCCGGACGGCACCGGCCCGGTGCAGCCCGGCCCCGACCACCTCTACGAACGTGATCGGCCCGACGAGGCGGGCGGCTGGAGCATGCGCTTCGTGCGCACCGACGCGTACGGGGTGTCCGAGTGACCACGAGGCGGGGCTGACCGGTGGCGACGCCGGCGTCGCGTCGGCCCGGCCGCCCAGCCGACGCACAGCTTCCGCAGGGGCACGGCACAGGCACGCCGGCCACGATGGGCGCATGGTCATGAACGGGCAGGTCGCACCGGGCCGGATCGAGCTGCGTCGCCCCGACGGCGAACCCGTCCGGGTGCTGGTGGTCGACGACGAACCCACGCTCACCGACCTGCTGTCGATGGCGCTGCGCTACGAGGGCTGGCAGGTCCGCACCGCCGGCAACGGCATGGCGGCGTTGAGCACCGCCCGACAGTTCCAGCCGGACGCCGTGGTGCTCGACGTGATGCTGCCCGACCTGGACGGCTTCCAGGTGCTGCGCCGGCTGCGCGAGCACGCCCCCACCGTGCCGGTGCTCTTCCTGACCGCCCGTGACGCGGTCGAGGAACGCATCGCCGGGTTGACCGTCGGCGGCGACGACTACGTCACCAAACCGTTCAGCCTGGAGGAGGTGATCGCCCGGTTGCGCGCGCTGCTGCGCCGCTCCGGGCTGGCGATCGCCGCCCAGGAGGAGGCGGTGCTGACCGTCGGTGACCTCAGCCTCGACGAGGACAGCCACGAGGTCCGCCGGGACGGCCAGCTCGTCACCCTCACCGCTACCGAGTTCGAGCTGCTGCGCTACCTGATGCGCAACCCCCGTCGGGTGCTCAGCAAGGCGCAGATCCTCGACCGGGTGTGGAACTACGACTTCGGCGGCCAGGCCAACGTGGTGGAGCTGTACATCTCGTACCTGCGCAAGAAGATCGACGCCGGTCGGACGCCGATGATCCACACGTTGCGCGGTGCCGGCTATGTCCTCAAACCCGCCGAGTAGGCGCCGCCCGCTGCGCGCCGCCCGGGGGTGGCTGGCCGGCCGCTCCCTGCGTACCCGACTGGTGTTTGCCCTTGTCGCGCTGCTCGCCCTGGTCAGCGTCGCGATCGGCGGCATCACCACGGTGGCGCTGCGGCACTTCCTGATCGACCGGCTCGACGCCCAGCTGGCCCCCGCGCCGGCCATGCGGGGCGACCGTCCGGGGCGACCGGCGTTCCCGGGCAACGGACCGGGCGTCCCGCTCGGGTTGCCGGCCGGCGCGGTGGTCGCCGAGATCACCGACGGCCGGGTGGCCAGCGCCCGGACCCTGACCAAGAGCCCGTCCAGCGCCGATCCGTTCCCCGACG
This sequence comes from Micromonospora sp. NPDC005220, assembly GCF_040607895.1. Lineage (NCBI taxonomy): Bacteria > Bacillati > Actinomycetota > Actinomycetes > Micromonosporales > Micromonosporaceae > Micromonospora > Micromonospora sp. NPDC005220. The sequence continues at coordinate 35,804 of NZ_JBEXHP010000018.1, read as the reverse complement.
AGCAGTCCGTCCCGGTCGGGGAGGTCGCCGCGCTGGCGGACCTGCCGGTGGACGCCAAACCACGCACCGTCGACCTCGGCGACCGTGGTGCCTACCGGGCCGTGGCCCGCCAGTACTGGGACGGCCGGGTACGCGTCGTCGCGATTCCGCTCTCCGGCGTCCAGGAGACCGTCTGGGCGCTGGTCGCCGCGCAGGTAGGGGTGGCCGCCGTCGGGCTGGTCATCGCCGGCGCCGCCGGAGCGCTGATCGTGCGGGCGACCCTGCGACCACTCAACCGGGTGGCCGCCACCGCCACCCGCGTCACCGAGCTGCCCCTGGACCGTGGGGAGGTGGCACTCGCCGTCCGGGTCCCGGCCGCGGACACCGACCCGCGCACCGAGGTCGGTCAGGTCGGCGCGGCGTTGAACCGGATGCTGGGCCACGTCGCCGACGCGCTCTCCGCCCGGCAGGCCAGCGAGACTCGGGTACGCCAGTTCGTCGCCGACGCCAGCCACGAACTGCGGACGCCCCTCGCGGCGATCCGCGGCTACGCCGAGGTGGCCCGGCGCGGCCGCGACGAGGTTCCCGCCGACGTGGCGCACGCGCTGCGCCGGGTGGAGTCGGAGAGCACCCGGATGACCAGCCTCGTCGACGACCTGCTGCTGCTGGCCCGCCTCGACACCGGCCGGCCGCTCGCGGTCGAATCGGTGGACCTGACCGCCCTGTTGGTGGACGCGGTCAGCGACGCGCACGTCGCCGGCCCCGACCACCGCTGGCAGCTCGAACTGCCCGAGGTGGCGATCCGGGTGTCCGGCGACGCCGCCCGACTGCACCAGGTGGTGGCGAACCTGCTCACCAACGCCCGGGTGCACACCCCACCCGGCAGCACGGTCACCATCACCCTCGCTGTCGACGCCGACAGCGCCGTGCTCACCGTCGCCGACGACGGGCCCGGGGTGCCGGTGGAGTTGCAACCGGAGGTGTTCGAGCGGTTCGCCCGGGGCGACAGCTCCCGGTCCCGCGCGCACGGCAGCACCGGCCTCGGCCTCGCGATCGTCGCGGCGGTGGTGGAGGCCCACCACGGCACGGTCGCGGTGGACAGCCGTCCAGGCCGGACAGTGTTCACTGTCCGGCTGCCGAATCCCACAGCTGACGCATAGTCGGCGCACGGGGTCGCGCCAGCCCAGCCGTCGAGGCTGGCCGCATGGACAGAACAGAGACCCTGCTGACGGCACCCGCCGCCGAGCCGCCGACGGCCACCCGCCCCGACGAGCACTCGCCGCCGACGCGCCGCTCGCCGGCCTGGGCCCGGCCCGCGCTGGTGGTCCTGCTGCTCGCCACCGGCCTGCTCTACCTGTGGGGCCTGGGTGCGTCCGGCTGGGCGAACTCGTTCTACGCGGCGGCCGTGCAGGCCGGCTCGGTGAGCGGGAAGGCGTTCCTCTACGGCTCCTCGGACGCCGGCAACTCGATCACCGTCGACAAGACACCCGCGTCGCTGTGGCTGATGGCTCTCTCCGTCCGCGTCTTCGGGCTCAACAGCTGGGCGATGCTCGTGCCGCAGGCGCTCTGCGGGGTCGCCTCGGTCGGTGTGCTCCACGCGACGGTGAAGCGCTGGTACGGGCCGGCCGCCGGGCTGATCGCCGGCGCGGTCCTCGCGGTCACCCCGGTGGCGACGCTGATGTTCCGGTTCAACAACCCCGACGCGCTGCTGGTCCTGTTGCTGGTCGCCGGGGCGTACGCCACCGTGCGCGCCCTGGAGACGGCCAGCACCCGGTGGATCGTGCTGGTCGGTGTGCTGGTCGGCTTCGGCTTCCTCACCAAGATGTTGCAGGCGTTCCTGGTGGTGCCGGTCTTCGCCGGCGTCTACCTGCTGGCCGCGCCGACCGGGCTGTGGCGGCGGGTCCGGCAGCTGCTGCTGGCCGGGCTGGCGGTGCTGGTCTCCGCCGGCTGGTGGGTGGCGCTGGTCGAGCTGGTTCCGGCCAGCGCCCGCCCGTACATCGGCGGTTCGCAGGGCAACAGCATTCTGGAGCTGACCCTCGGCTACAACGGCCTCGGCCGGATCACCGGCGAGGAGGTGGGCAGCGTCGGCGGCGGTGGTGCGCGGCCGGGTGGAGGCGGCCCGTTCTCCGGGCAGACCGGTGTGCTGCGGATGTTCGGCGGTGAGATCGGCGGTCAGGTCTCCTGGCTGCTGCCGGCCGCGCTGATCCTGGTGGTCGTCGGCCTGCTGCTGGCCGGGCGGGCGGCGCGCACCGACCGGGCCAGGGCCGGGCTGCTGCTCTGGGGCGGCTGGCTGCTGGTCACCGGCCTGATCTTCAGCTTCATGTCCGGGATCTTCCACGCCTACTACACGGTGGCGCTCGCACCGGCGATCGGCGCGTTGGTCGGCATCGGGGTGACGCTGCTCTGGCGCGAACGGCGACCGGCCGAGGCGGTCGACGTGGCCGCCGCTCCGGCCGCCGCTCTGGCTGCCGCTCCGGCCGCTGAGACACCGGTCGCCGCAACACCGGCCAGCGGGTCGCTGCCCGCGTCCGCGTCCGTGCCCGCCGACGGTTCCGCTGCCGACACGCGCGGGCGGCGGTGGCGTCCACTGGCCGCCACGGCGACGCTCGCCGCCATCCTCGCGGTCACCGTCTGGTGGGCGTGGGTGCTGCTCGGGCGCAGCCCCGACTGGTACCCGTGGTTGCGGACCACGGTGCTCGTCGCCGGCCTGGTCGGTGCGGTGCTGCTCCTGCTGGTCACCCGACTGCCCCGCCGGTTGGTGCCGGTGGTGCTGGGTCTCGGCGCGGCGGCGGCCCTCGCCGGTCCGGCGGCGTACGCGGTGCAGACCGCCGCGACCCCGCACACCGGGTCGATCCCGAGCGCCGGCCCGTTCGTGGCGGGCGGGTTCGGCCGGGGCGGCTTCCCCGGCGGGCGACCGCCCGGGAGCATGGAACTGCCGGCCGGCGGCCAGTTCCCGGGGGCTTTTCCCGGCGGCCAGCAGCTTCCCGGCGGCGGCCCGAACGGTGGCGGCCCGAACGGTGGCGGCCAGAACGGCGGGGGCCAGAACGGTGGCGGCCAGAACGGCGGGGCCCAGAACGGTCGGGGTCAGAACGGCGGTGCGGGGCCCGGCTTCCCGGGCGGTGGTCGAAACGGCATGCCCGGCTTCCCCGGCGGCGGCCAGGCACCCGGCGGTCAGGGACGCTCGGCCGGCGGGGGGATGGGCGGGCTGCTCGACGCCCGTGAGCCCAGCGCCGCGCTGCGCGAGCTGCTGGAGCACGACAGCGACGACTACACCTGGGTGGCGGCGACCATCGGCTCGAACAACGCGTCCGGCTACCAGCTTGCCACCGGCGATCCGGTGATGCCGATCGGCGGGTTCAACGGCAGTGACCCGTCACCGACCCTGGCGCAGTTCCAGCGGTACGTGGCCGACGGAAAGATCCACTACTTTGTCGGTGGTGGTGGCTTCCGGGCCAACGGCGGCAGCTCGGCCTCCCAGGAGATCGCCGCCTGGGTCGCGGAGAGGTTCACGGCGCAGACCGTCGACGGGGTCACCGTCTACGACCTCAGCGCCGGTACGGAGGCGTCGTGACCGGGCCGCTGGGTGGCGCACGGGCCGCCGTCCAGGCCCGACCCACCGCCGCTGTGCTGGACGTGGTGATCCCGGTCCACAACGAAGAGGCAGACCTCGGGCCGTGCGTACGGCGGCTGCACGCCCACCTGAGCGCGCACTTCCCGTACCCGTTCCAGATCACCATCGCCGACAACGCCAGCGTCGACGACACCCTGAAGGTGGCCGACGGCCTCGCCGCTGAACTGCCCGGCGTCGAGGTGCTGCACCTGGACGCCAAGGGGCGGGGGAGGGCGCTCTCCGCCGCCTGGTCGGCGTCGCCCGCGCCGGTGCTGGCGTACATGGACGTGGACCTATCCACCGACCTGGCGGCGCTGTTGCCGCTTGTCGCGCCGCTCATCTCCGGCCACTCCGACCTGGCGATCGGCACCCGGCTGGCACGTACCTCCCGGGTGGTGCGCGGCGCCAAGCGGGAGGTGATCTCCCGGGCCTACAACCTGCTGCTGCGCGGTGCGCTGGCGGCGCGGTTCTCCGACGCGCAGTGCGGGTTCAAGGCGATCCGCGCCGACGTGGCCACGGAGCTGCTGCCGTTGGTACGCGACACCGGCTGGTTCTTCGACACCGAGCTGCTGGTGCTCGCCCAGCGGGCCGGGCTGCGCATCCACGAGGTGCCGGTGGACTGGGTCGACGACCCGGACAGCCGGGTCGACATCGTCGCCACCGCCCTGGCCGACCTGCGCGGCGTGGGTCGGCTGGGCCGGGCACTGCTGACCGGCGCGCTGCCCCTGGCCGACCTGCGCGCCCAACTTGGCCGGGCACCGCTGACCGCGCCGCGTGCGCAGTCGGGCGAGACGCCGCCGACCGTGCCGGGAACCCCACTCGGGCAGCTGCCGGTCGGGTTGCCCCGGCAGCTGGTCCGGTTCGCGGCGGTGGGGGTGGCGAGCACGCTCGCGTACCTGCTGCTGTTCGTGGCCACCCGGGGCGTGCTCGGCGCGCAACCGGCGAACCTGCTGGCGCTGCTGGTGACGGCGGTGGCGAACACGGCCGCGAACCGGCGGCTGACGTTCGGCATCAGCGGACGCCGGCACGCCGCCCGGCATCACGCGCAGGGGTTGCTGGCCTTCGCCCTCGGTCTGGCGTTGACCAGTGGCGCGTTGGCGGTGCTGCACGCCGTCTCCGCCGTACCGGCCCGGCCGGTGGAGCTGGCCGTGCTGGTGGCCGCGAACCTGGCCGCCACCGTGCTGCGGTTCATGCTGCTGCGCCTCGGGATGCACCATCGGCGCGGCTGAGGCGTCAGCCGGCCAGTATCTCGGTGAGGACCTCGACGACGCGGCGGGTGTGCCGCCCGTCGGGGTCCTCGCCGCGCCCTGGCGGTCCCGGCCGCATTCTGTGGTGAGGCTGGGAGTACGCCGATGTGGCCGCGACGGCGACAGCGACCGGCGTACGGTGATGGACAAGTCCGGCTTTATGGGTTAAAAGCCTCATTGGTGTACGCCCGGGACGCCGGTGTCGAGGCGGCGAGGGCAAGGAGCGATCGGTGGAACATCTGGCCTACCTGGACGCGGGGTCCGGCAGCCTGATCGTGCAGGCCGTCGTCGGCGGGGTGGCGGGCGCCGCGGTCGCCGCGAAGCTCTACTGGCGACGGCTGGTCGACCGGTTCCGCCGGCAACCCACCAACCAGCGCTGAGCAGGCCAGCCCCCACGATGGCGATCTCACCCACCGAGGTACGGCCCGAGCCGGCCTCCTTCCGCGACCCGGCCAACCGGGTCTTCCACGTCGGCGACGAGGTGCTGCGCGGGCTGGACACCCAGGCCGCCGAGCGCTGGCGGGCCCTGACCGGCAGCGCGTTCTTCCCGGCGCTCGTCGCCGCGCGCAAGGTCTGCGCCACCGAGGACGCCCCGCCCACCCTGGTGCCCGCCGCGGCCGGGACGCCGTGGGCAGCCGTGCTGCGCCACGAGCGCATCCCGTTCGTCTCCCACCCGTACGAGTGGTCGTTCAGCATGCTGCGCGACGCCGCCCTGCTGCACCTGGAGATTCTCAACGCCGCGCTCGGCGAGGGTTTCACCACCAAGGACGGCTCGGCGTACAACCTCCAGTGGCGCGGCGCCGAACCGGTCTTCATCGACATCGGCTCCTTCGAGCCGGTCCGCGACGGCGAACCGTGGGCCGGCTACCGGCAGTTCTGCCAGACCGTGCTCTACCCGCTGATGCTCACCGCCCACCTGGGCGTCGACTTTCAACCGTGGCTGCGCGCCCGGGTCGACGGCATCGAGGCCGACGAGCTGCGGCCGCTCTTCACCGGGGCCCGCCGGCTGCGCCCCGGGGTGCTGACCCACCTGCACCTGCACGGGGCGATGCAGCAACGCAACGCCGCCGCCAGCACCAGCGAGGTCCGCGACCAGCTGCGGGCCGCCGGCTTCTCCCGGGAGTTGCTGCTCGCCACCATACGCGGCATCGAGAAGCTGGTCCGCAAGCTGGACCGTCGCCCGCCCGAGACCCACTGGTCGGACTACCAACGCACCTGCGGCTACTCGGTCCGGGACCGGGTGGCGAAGGAACAGTTCGTGGCCACCGCGGTGGCCGCCGGCAACCGCCCCCGGCTGGTGCTCGACCTCGGCGCCAACGACGGCCGGTACTCCCGGCTGGCGGCCGGGCACGCCGACTACGTGGTCGCCGTCGAACAGGACGCCACAGTCGTCGACGAGCTGTACCGCAAACTGCGGTCCGAGGGGCAGCGCCGCATCCTGCCGCTGGTGCTGGACCTGGCCGACCCCTCGCCGGGTGGCGGATGGCGGGGCGTCGAGCGGGCCGGCTTCGCCGAGCGGGCGTCCGCCGACGTGGTGCTCGCCCTGGCCGTGGTGCACCACCTGGCGATCGGGCGCAACGTGCCGCTGCCGGAGGTCATCGACTGGCTGGCCGGGCTGACCGCCCCGGGCGGCGCGGTCGTGGTGGAGTTCATCCACCCGGAGGACCCGATGGCGACCCGGCTACTCGCCAACAAGCCCGCCGGTCTCTTCCCGGACTACCGACGCGACACCTTCGAGACGTTGCTCGCCGCCCGGGGCCGGATCACCGACCGGCTGGAACTGCCCTCGGGGACCCGCACGCTCTACCGGACGGTGATAGGTGGCTGAAGCCGCCGCCGACCCGCCGGCCCCGCACGACCTGCCGCGCCCAGTCTCCGAGAGCTGGGACCGGGGCTGGAGGGGCGAGCTGGGTCGGCTGCTGGAGGTGGTCGCGCTGGTCGGGCTGGTGGTCACCCAACCGCTGCTGGACGTGCTCGGCCGCAGCCCCGACTTCTTCCTCTTCCATCGTGCCGACCCGGCCCAGATCCTGCTGCTGGTCGCCCTGGTGACGGTGCTCCCCACCCTCGCGGTGGCGCTGCTCGGCGCGATCAGCCGACTGGCCGGCCGGACCGCCCGCGCCATCACCCACACCGGCCTGGTCGGGCTGCTGGTCGCCGCCCTCGCCGTACAGGTGGGCCGGCACGTGACGCCGCTTCGGGGCGTACCGCTGCTGTTGGTGGCCGTGTTGACCGGCGCCGCCGGCGCTGCCGCGCACCGGCGGTGGCGGGCGCCGGGCCGGGTGCTGCGACTGGCCGCCGCCGGCCCGGTGGCGTTCGTGGCGCTCTTCCTGCTCCTCTCACCCGCCTCGGCGGTGGTGCTGCCGCGCGGCGACGGCGGTGCGGCCGGCACCGCGCAGGGCTCGGCCGTGCACCCACCGGTGGTCATGCTGATCCTCGACGAGCTGCCCCTGGTCAGCCTGCTGGGCGCGGACGGGAAGATCGACGCCGGGCGGTACCCGCACTTCGCCGAGCTGGCCGGCGGCTCGACCTGGTACCGCAACTCCACCGGCGTCAGCGGGTGGACGCCCAACGCGCTGCCGGCGATGCTCACCGGTCGCTACCCGGCGCGGTCGGTCGCCCCGCACTACTCGCAGTACCCGGACAACCTCTTCACCGCCTTCGGCGGCCTGTACGACATCCGCGCCGAGGAGAGCATCACCCGGCTCTGCCCACCGAGTCGCTGCGAGCAGCCGGTCGCCCCGGAGCAGGGGATCGGTGTGCTGGTCCGGGAAACCGGCAAGCTGCTCGGCCGGGTTGCCGGGCCGACGGACAGCACTGTCGACCCGGAGGACTCCTACCGGGAGCAGACCCGGGCCGAGGCCGGCCTGGACGCCGCCGAACCGGTGCCGGCCGACCCGAAGTTCCGCTGGGACAGCCTGGACGACAACCAACCGGCCCGGTTCACCAGCTTCCTGGCCGGGCTGAAGCCGACCACCCGGCCCACCCTGCACTTCCTGCACCTGCTGATGCCGCACTCACCGTGGGCGTACCTGCCGTCCGGTGCGCGCTACGACGCCCCCGAGGACCTGCCCAACGACGGCGTCGGCTGGGTCGACCTGGCCCGGCAGCGGCACCTCGCCCAGCTCGGCTACACCGACCGGCTGATCGGCGAGACGCTGCGGACGCTGCGTGCCAACGGCCTCTACGACCAGGCCCTCGTCGTGGTGACCGCCGACCACGGGGTCAGCTTCCACCCTGGCGCCCAGGGCCGGGGCATGGACGCCATCAAGGCCGCGGCGGGCGAGGTCGCCTGGGTGCCGACGTTCGTCAAGGAACCCCGGCAGCAGACCGGCCGGGTGGACGACCGCAACTGGGAACATGTCGACCTGCTGCCGACCATGGCCGACGAGGCCGGCGTCCGGTTGCCCTGGCGGGTCGACGGGCGCTCCGCCCGGCAGGCCCCCCGCACCGACGGTACGAAGCACTTCTACGACCGCCCCGGCGAACCGGTCACCTTCCCCGGTGGGGTGCCCGCCCCGCCGCCGGTGCCGACACCGCACCCCCTGGTCGGTACCGAGGTACGCGCCGGCCCGGCCGCCGGCAGCGCCCGAGTCGCCGACCTGGCCGCGTTCACCGCCATGGACCCGGACACCGGCACCCTCCCGGCGCTCGTCTGGGGCGACGTCCCGGACCGGATCCCGGACGGCACCCTCCTTGCCGTCGCCGTCAACGGCCGCATCGGGGCCGTCGTCCCGGTGGTGCCCGCCGACCCCGGCGGACGCCGGTTCGCCGCGCTGCTCGCCGACGACAAGCTGTTCCACGCCGGCACCAACAAGCTCGACGTCTTTCAAATCGCGACGGACGGTACGCTGCGACGCCTCACCCTGTCCTGACTGTGGCTTCCGGCGCCTGCCGGGCCTGGCTCCCCGGAGTCGGTCCGGTCTGCTCCCGGCTGGCGGAATGCCGGGTTTCCCGGCCGCCCGGCCGGGAATCGGGTGACGCATACCTCACCGCCGAACCACGGCGGGCGTTGTCCCCCGAGCCGCAATTACGGTAGAAGCGAAGGCAATTCAACGTAGATCTGCCGGCGAAGCGAGGAACCACATGACGGAAGTCAAGCTCGATCACCCCGGTGGGCAGCTGTCGATGCCGGTGCATCCTGCGGTCGAGGGCCCCGCCGGTATCGGGGTGAGCAAGCTGCTGAAAGAAACCGGGATGACCACGTACGACCCCGGTTTCGTCAACACCGCCGCTGCCTCATCCGCGATCACCTACATCGACGGCGACGCGGGGATCCTGCGTTACCGGGGGTACCCGATCGAGCAGTTGGCCGAGAAGTCCTCCTTCCTGGAGGTCTCCTACCTGCTCATCTACGGTGAGCTGCCGACCGAGCAGCAGCTGACCGAGTTCACCGAGTGGATTCGGCGGCACTCGCTGCTGCACGAGGAGATGCGCCGCTTCTTCGACGGCTTCCCCCGGGACGCCCACCCGATGGCGGTGCTCTCGTCCGCGGTGAGCGCTCTGTCCACCTTTTACCAGGACAGCCTGGACCCGTTCGACTCCGAGCACGTGGAGATCTCCACGGTCCGGCTGATGGCGAAGGTCCCCACCATCGCCTCGTACGCCTACAAGAAGTCCATCGGTCAGCCGCTGCTATACCCGGACAACTCGCTGGGGTACGTGGACAACCTGCTGCGGATGACGTTCGGCGTGCCGGCGGAGCCGTACGTGGTCGACCCGGTGATGTCGAAGGTGCTGGACATGCTCTTCGTCCTGCACGCCGACCACGAGCAGAACTGCTCCACGTCGACCGTCCGGCTGGTCGGCTCCAGCAACGCCAACCTGTTCGCCTCGGTCTCGGCCGGCGTGAACGCGCTGTTCGGGCCGCTGCACGGCGGTGCGAACCAGGCGGTGCTGGAGATGCTCCAGCAGATCCACGCCGGCGACGGCGACGTCCGCTCCTTCGTCCGCAAGGTCAAGGACAAGCAGGACGGCGTCAAGCTGATGGGCTTCGGCCACCGGGTCTACAAGAACTACGACCCGCGGGCGGCGATCGTCAAGAAGGCCGCGCAGGACGTGCTGGGCCGGATGGCCAAGCCCGACCCGCTGCTGGACATCGCCATGGAGCTGGAGGAGATCGCCCTCGCCGACGACTTCTTCGTCTCCCGCCGGCTCTACCCGAACGTGGACTTCTACACCGGCCTGATCTACAAGGCCATGGGCTTCCCGACCAAGATGTTCACGGTCCTCTTCGCGCTCGGCCGGCTTCCGGGCTGGATCGCCCAGTGGCGCGAGATGATCAACGACCCGGAGACCAAGATCGGCCGTCCGCGGCAGGTCTACGTCGGCTCCGCCGAGCGGGACTACGTCCCCTTCAACGAGCGCTGACCCGCTCCTCGCTTCACCGCTTCATCAGCAGGCCGTCGGCCCCTCCGGGCCGGCGGCCTGCCGCGTTCGGTGCGTCAGAGCTGCCCGTCCCGGCATGATCGACTCGGGTTTCTTGAAGGCGCGGTGTTCCTCGTGCCGGAACAGCACGACTTTCAGGAGGCCGAGTCGATCACGCCCGGCACGTTGGGACGCCCCCGGCGATGGTGGTCGGCGACGGGCCGGCAGTCAGAAGGCGGAGATGTTCCGGGCTCGCTCGCTGCGGCTCAGGGCGCTGATCAGCGCGGACTGACCACGGCGGCGCACGGCCAGTCGGACCAGCAGGTCGCGTACGGGGTCGAAGACGTCCGCCGGGAACTCCGGAGTGGGTAGGCCGACGCTCACCGCGAGGTCGTCGGAGTGCACGACGATCTCCAGCTGACGGGTGAGCAGGAAGTCCCCGCGCCGTAGCGACCAGCCCTGCCATGGGATCGGCACGATGTCACGTGCGGCACCTCCGGAGAGCAGGTCGCCGACCACGTCCAGCGCGTGGGCGGAACGCGCGTGCAGGTCGGCTGGTCCGCGTGCCGCGTCCGCCTCGTCGGGGCCCTCGGCGACCGACTCCTCGTCCGGCGTGCCCTCGCTGACCCAGGGCGCCTGCTCGTAGTGGTTGTCGGCCGAATCCAAGGTGGGCAGGTCGGTCGGCATCGGCAGCAGCTCCGCCGCGCGTACCGCCTGACGGCCCAGGTGGCAGGCCAGGCCACCCACGGACAGGTGCGGCAGCGCGCTCGGCCTCGGCCACTGGTCGGTCACCTCGGGGCGTCGGATCAGCTCCAGCGCGATCGAGGCGGCGGTCGGAAAGGTGGCATCAAGGGCGTCGACAGCGCGAGACATCCGCACATCCTGACAGGCCCGCCCGAACGCCGCCGAGCGACGCGACCCGCCCGAACGCCGCCGGGCCACGGCCTGGCCGGCGGGAGCCGGACCGCGAGCCCAGCGTGATCGACTCGGCCTTCAGGAAGTCGGGGCGTCCCCAGCGCTGGGACACCCCGACTTCACGAAAACCGAGTCGATCAACCGCAAACCGCCCGGCCGGCGAGGGTCAGCGCAGGCCGGCGGCGGCGAGCAGGTTGCCCTCGGGAAGCGCCGGGAGGGCACGACCCTGGGACATCCGCTGCTCGGCGCGCTCGGCGGTGAACGCCGCGTCGTGCTGAATGGCGGCGGCGTAGCTGGCGGCGGTGCGTTGCGCGATCGCGGCCCAGCCGTACTGGTCGTGGACCATCCGGCGGGCGCGGCGGGCCATCACGCGGGCGTGCTCGGGATCCGACAGCAGCGCGTCCACGGCGTCGGTCAGGCCGTCCGGGTCGTGCGGGCGGAAGGTCATCCCGGTGACGCCCGGCTCGACGATCTCGCCGAGGCCACCGGTGGCGGCGACGGCGAGGGGAGCGCCGGCCGCGGCGCCCTCCAGGGCGACCATGCCGAACGGCTCGTAGATGCTGGGCACGGCGAAGCAGTCGGACGCGGCCATCAGCGCCGGCAGGTCGGTGCCGCCCAGGAAGCCCGGCATGGTGACCATGCCGCCCAGGCCGCGGCGGTGCACCTCGGCCTCCAACTCGGCGCGGTACGGGCCGTCACCGGCGATCACGGCACGCAGCCCGGGGTGCCGCTCGCGCAGCTGGGGCAGCGCGGCGATCAGGTGCTGCACGCCCTTCTCGTACACCAGGCGGCCGGCGAAGGTGACCAGCGGACCGGTCCCGGCGAACCGGGCGCGGGCGGCGGCCACCGCGCTCGCGGGCACCCGCCAGCGGTGCGGCTCCACCCCGTTGGCGACCACGTCGACCCGCCCGGCCGGTACGCCGAACAGCGCGTTCACCTCGTCGCGCATGTACCCGGAGCAGACGATCACCCGGTTGGACTCGCTGCTGAGCCACTGTTCGACGCCGTGGATGGTGCGGTTCATCTCCTCCGGCAGCCAGCCCTGGTGCCGCCCGGCCTCGGTGGCGTGGATCGTGCTGACCAGCGGGATGTCCAGGTGGTCGCGCAACGTCATCGCGGTGTGCGCCACCAGCCAGTCGTGGGCGTGGATGACGTCGTACGAGCCGGCCTGGGTGGCGCGCAGCGCGGTGCGGGTGAGGGTGTGGTTGAAGGCCATCGTCCAGGCCAGCAGCGAGTCGGTGGCGAGGGGGAAGGTGACCGGGTCTTCGGGGGCGCGCAGGATGCGCACGCCCTCGGCGTACTCCTCCAGGGGTGCGCCGTCGCTGTGCCGGGTGACGACGGTGACCTCGTGGCCGGCGGCGGCCAGCGCCACTGACAGGGCGTGCACGTGCCGGCCGAGACCGCCGACGAGCACCGGCGGGTACTCCCAGGACAGCATGAGGATGCGGCGGGTCTGCGGGGGCACCCCGGGGCCGGTCTGCGCCGGCACGGGCGTACCGGGCTGCGCGGAAACACCGGGCTGGGTCGAAAGCTGGGGCCGGGAGGTCAGGGTGGGCCGGTGGGCCCGGTCCAGGGTGGCAGCGAGCTGCTCGTCGACCCGCAGGGTCGTCACATCAATCTCCGTCCATGCATGGTGGTGCGCGCCGGCATCAGTGGCGGCGGAGCGAGAGGTGTAAGGGGTGGCTGAGGGCCTGGCGGGACGCGCGCGGACGCATGCCCCCAACAAGGAAAGTGCATCCGGGCCAAGAACGCATCTCGAAAAGGGCCTTCGTGACGGAGGACACCTGAGTGGTGTAGCACGCATCAGACAGGCCGTTTCCGGTCACCCGCCTGCAAGGATGGATTGGCGTGCCCGGGGGCAGGGCAATACCCGCGCACATGACCACGGTCTGAAGGAGCGACATGCAGGTCTGGCCGGGCGAGCGGTACCCCCTTGGCGCCACCTACGACGGGATGGGCACCAACTTCGCCATCTTCTCCGAGGTGGCCGAGCGGATCGAGCTGTGCCTCTTCGACGAGTGGGACACCGGCGCGGAGCGCCGCGTCGAGCTGCGCGAGGTGGACGCCTACGTGTGGCACGCGTACCTGCCGGGCATCGAGCCGGGCCAGCGCTACGGCTACCGGGTGTACGGCCCGTACGACCCGGCGAACGGGCTGCGCTGCAACCCGCACAAGCTGCTGATCGACCCGTACGCCAAGGCCATCGACGGTGACGTCCAGTGGGACCCGGCGGTCTACGACTACGACATGGACGAGCCGGAGCGGATGAGCGAGACCGACTCCGCGCCGTTCATGCCGAAGTCGGTGGTGGTCAACCCGTACTTCGACTGGGGCAACGACAAGCCGCCGCGCACCCCTTACCACCACTCGGTGATCTACGAGGCGCACGTACGCGGGCTGACCATGCGCCACCCCGACATCCCGGAGGAGCTGCGCGGCACGTACGCGGGCATCGCCTCCCCGCCGATGATCGACTATCTGACCCGGCTCGGGGTGACAGCGATCGAGCTGATGCCGGTGCACCAGTTCATCCACGACAACCGCCTGGTCGACCTGGGGCTGCGCAACTACTGGGGCTACAACACGATCGGCTTCTTCGCCCCGCACCACGGCTACTCCGCGCTGGGCCGGCTCGGCCAGCAGGTGCAGGAGTTCCGGGGCATGGTGAAGGCGCTGCACGCGGCCGGCATCGAGGTCATCCTCGACGTGGTCTACAACCACACCGCCGAAGGCAACCACCTCGGCCCGACGCTGAGCTTCAAGGGTGTGGACGCGCCGAGCTACTACCGGCTCAGCGAGGAGGACCGGCGCTACTTCGTCGACTACACCGGCACCGGCAACAGCCTCAACGTGCGCAGCCCGCACTCCCTGCAACTGATCATGGATTCGCTGCGTTACTGGGTGACCGAGATGCACGTCGACGGCTTCCGGTTCGACCTGGCGGCCACCCTGGCCCGGGAGTTCTACGAGGTGGACCGGCTCTCCACCTTCTTCGAGGTGGTGCAGCAGGACCCGGTGGTCAGCCGGGTGAAGCTGATCGCCGAACCGTGGGACGTCGGCCCCGGCGGCTACCAGGTGGGCAACTTCCCGCCGCTGTGGACGGAGTGGAACGGCAAGTACCGCGACACCGTGCGGGACTTCTGGCGCGGCGAGCCGGCCACCCTGGCCGAGTTCGCGTCCCGGATCTCCGGCTCCGCCGACCTCTACCAGGACGACGGCCGCCGCCCGTTCCACAGCATCAACTTCGTCACCGTGCACGACGGGTTCACCCTCAACGACCTGGTGTCGTACAACGACAAGCACAACGAGGCCAACGGCGAGGAGAACCGGGACGGCGAGAGCCACAACCGGTCCTGGAACTGCGGGGTCGAGGGCGACACCGACGACGAGGCGGTGCTCGCCCTGCGCGCCAAGCAGCGGCGCAACTTCCTGGCCACCCTGATGCTGTCGCAGGGCGTGCCGATGATCGGCCACGGCGACGAGCTGGGCCGCACCCAGCGCGGCAACAACAACGTCTACTGCCAGGACAACGAGCTGGCCTGGGTCGACTGGGACAACGCCGACGAGCAACTGCTCGACTTCGTCCGCACGCTCACCGCGTTCCGGAAACGACACCAGGTGTTCCGCCGTCGCCGGTTCTTCACCGGCCTGCCGGTGGGCGGGCGCGGCATCGACGAGCCGCTGCCCGACCTGGCCTGGCACACCCCGGACGGGCGGGAGATGACCGGCGAGGACTGGGGCAACGACTTCGGCCGCTCGGTGGCGCTCTTCGTCAACGGCGAGGGCATCCGCGAGCGCGGCCAGTACGGCCAGCGCCACCACGACGCCTCGTTCCTGCTCTGCTTCAACGCCCACGACGCGCCGCTGGACTTCACCATGCCCGGCAGCGAGTACGGCCAGAAGTGGGAACGGGTGATCAGCACGGCCCAACCCGAGCCGGGCGACGCCACGGTGATCAGCGCGGGCGGCACCATCCGGGTGTCGGACCGGTCCCTCGTCGTGTTGGAGAGGATGATCTGACATGCCGGCCACCCCTCCCACTGCCACCTACCGGGTGCAGGTCCGCCCCGGGTTCGACCTGGACGCCACCGCCGCGATCGTCGACTACCTGGACGACCTCGGCGTCAGCCACCTCTACAGCGCCCCGCTGCTGACCGCCACCCCCGGCTCCCAGCACGGCTACGACGTGGTCGACCACCGGGCCGTCAACCCGGAGCTGGGCGGGGAGGCCGCCCGGCAGCGGCTGCTGCGCGCGCTGCGCGACAAGCAGCTCGGGCTGGTCGTCGACATCGTGCCCAACCACGCCGGGGTCGCCGTCCCGGCCGCCAACCCGCCCTGGTGGGACGTCCTGCGCCGGGGGCGCGACTCGTCGTACGCCGACTGGTTCGACATCGACTGGGACCGGGGCCGGCTGCTGCTGCCGGTGCTGGCCGACGACGAGGCCGCCCTGGACGACCTGAAGGTGGTCGACGGGGAGCTGCGCTACCACGAGCACCGCTTCCCGATCGCCGACGGCACCGGCGACGGCAGCGCCGCCGAGGTGCACGACCGGCAGCACTACCAGCTGGTCTCCTGGCGGCGCGGCGACGCCGAGCTGACGTACCGCCGGTTCTTCGCCATCGCGGGCCTGGCCGGTCTGCGGGTGGAGGACCCGGCGGTGTTCGCCGCCGTGCACGAGCTGATCCTGCGCTGGGCCGCCGCCGGGGAGGTCGACGGCATCCGCGTCGACCACCCGGACGGCCTGCGCGACCCCGCCGGCTATCTGGCCCGGCTGCGCGAGGCCGCGCCCAACGCGTGGCTGGTGGTGGAGAAGATCCTGGAGTACGGCGAGGAGCTGCCGGACTGGCCGGTGGACGGCACCACCGGCTACGACGCCCTGGCCGCGGTCAACGGGCTCTTCGTCGACACCGACGCCGAGGGTGACTTCACCGCGCTGGACAACCGCCTCACCGGGCACCACACCTCCTGGGAGGACCTGACCCACGCCACCAAACTGGCCGCCGCCACCCAACTGCTCGCCGCCGAGCTGACCCGGCTGGCCGCCCTCGCCCCCGAGGTGCCCACCGAGCAGGCCCGCGCGGCGCTCGCCGAGCTGGCCGCCGCGTTCCCGGTCTACCGGGGCTACCCGCCGCACGGCGCCCGGTACCTCGCCGCCGCCCGCTCCGAGGCCGGCCGCCGCCGCCCCGACCTGGCCCTCGCCCTGGACGCGGTCACCCGCCGACTGCGCGACCCCGACGACGAGCTGGCGATGCGTTTCCCGCAGCTCACCGGCGCGGTGATGGCCAAGGGCGTGGAGGACACCGCGTTCTACCGCTGGACCCGGTTCGTGGCGCTCAACGAGGTCGGCGGCAGCCCCGCCCACTTCGGGGTGCCACCGGCGGAGTTTCAACGCTTCGCCGCCGCCCACCAGGTCCGCTGGCCGGCCAGCATGACCAGCCTCTCCACCCACGACACCAAACGCAGCGAGGACGTCCGGGCCCGGCTCGCCGTGCTCAGCGAGCTGCCGGGCCGCTGGGCAGAGCAGGTCCAGACCTGGATGGAGTACGCCCCGCTGCCCGACCCGGCGTTCGCCCACCTGCTCTGGCAGACCGCCGTCGGCGCATGGCCGATCGAACGGGAACGGCTGCACGCGTACGTCGAGAAGGCCGCCCGGGAGGCCGGGGCCTCGACCAGTTGGGCGGACCCCGACCCGGCGTTCGAGCAGGCAGTGCACGCAGTGGTCGACCGGATGTACGACGACCCGAGCCTGCACGACGAGCTGACCGAACTCGCCGCCGCCATCACCCCGGCCGGCTGGTGCAACTCCCTCGGGCAGAAGCTGATCCAGCTCACCATGCCCGGCGTGCCGGACATCTACCAGGGCACCGAGCTGTGGGACAACTCCCTCGTCGACCCGGACAACCGCCGCCCGGTCGACTTCGACGTACGCCGAGAGCTGCTGGCACGCATCGACGGCGGCTGGCGTCCCCCGATCGACACCGACGGAGCGGTGAAGCTGCTCGTCGTGTCGCGGACCCTGCGGCTGCGGCGGGCGCACCCGGAGCTGTTCACCACCTACCGGCCGGTGCCCGCGCACGGGCCGGTGGGCCGGCACGCGGTGGCCTTCGACCGGGGCGGCGTGATCGCCGTGGCGACCCGCCTGCCGCTCGGGCTGGCCCACGCCGGCGGGTGGTGCGACACAGCCCTGTCACTTCCCGTTCACGAGATGAAGGACCTGTTCACCGGCCGGGTCTACAGTGGCGGAGAGACGCCGCTGGAAAATCTCCTGGCCGACTACCCCGTCGCTCTGCTGGCTCCTCCCACCGCTGCCGAGGAGGCCGTTTCATGACCGAATTCTCCGTCTGGGCGCCGGACGCCAGCCGGGTGCGGCTGCGCCTGGCCGGCGACACCGACCACGAGATGCGCGCCGCCGCCGACGGCTGGTGGCGGGTCGAGGTCCCCGACGCCGGCCTTGACTACTCCTTTCTGCTGAACGACGACCAGACACCGCTGCCCGACCCCCGCTCGCCGTGGCAGCCTGCGGGAGTGCACGGGCCGAGCCGCCGCTACGACCACTCCGCCTTCGAGTGGTCCGACAGCGCGTGGACGGGCCGCCAACTGCCCGGCAGCATCCTCTACGAGCTGCACATCGGCACCTTCACCCCGGAAGGCACCTTCGAGGCCGCCATCGACCGCCTCGACCACCTGGTGAACCTCGGTGTCGACCTGATCGAACTGCTCCCGGTCAACGCCTTCAACGGCGAACACAACTGGGGGTACGACGGCGTCTGCTGGTACGCCCCGCACGAGCCCTACGGCGGCCCCGACGGCCTGAAACGGTTCGTCGACGCCGCCCACGCTCGCGGGTTGGGGGTGATCCTCGACGTTGTCTACAACCATTTCGGGCCCTCCGGGGCCTACGCGCCGCAGTTCGGGCCCTACCTCGCCGAGCAGAGCAACAGTTGGGGCCGCTCGATCAACCTGGACGGCCCGCACTCCGACGAGGTACGCCGCTACATCATCGACAGCGTGCTCATGTGGCTGCGCGACTACCACGTCGACGGGCTGCGTCTGGACGCCGTACACGCCCTGCCGGACACCCGGGCGGTGCCGCTGCTCGAAGAGTTGGCCATCGAGGTCGAGTCGCTGTCGACGCACCTGGGGCGGCCGCTGTCGCTCATCGCGGAGTCGGACCTCAACGACCCGCGGCTCATCACGCCTCGGGAGGCGGGCGGGTACGGGCTGCACGCCCAGTGGAACGACGACGCCCACCACGCGCTGCACACGTTGCTGACGGGGGAGCGGCAGGGGTATTACGGCGACTTCGGCTCCCTGGAGACGCTGTCGGATGTGCTGACCGGCGGGTTCTTCCACGCTGGCACCTGGTCTAGCTTCCGGAATCGGCACCATGGGCGGCCGGTTGATCCTCGGGTGCCTGGGCACCGGTTTGTTGCTTACCTACAGAACCATGATCAGATCGGGAACCGGGCTACCGGCGATCGGATCTCGGCTTCGTTGTCGCCTTCGCTGCTGCGGGTTGGGGCTACGTTGCTGTTGACGGCGCCGTTCACTCCGATGCTGTTCATGGGGGAGGAGTGGGCTGCTTCCACGCCGTGGCAGTTCTTCACCTCGCATCCGGAGCCGGAGTTGGCCTCTGCGGTGCGGACCGGGCGGCGGCGGGAGTTCGCGTCGCACGGGTGGCCGGAGGGGGACGTGCCGGATCCGCAGGACCCGGAGACGTTCGTACGGTCGCGGTTGGACTGGGCCGAGCTGGACAAGCCTGAGCATGCTTCGATGTTGTCGTTTTACCAGCGGTTGATAGCGCTGCGGCGGTCGCTTCCTGATCTCTCGGATCCTCGGTTGAACGCTGTGTCTGTGCAGCACGGGGATCAGTTCCTGGTGATGCGGCGGGGGGACACCCTTGTGGTGGCGAACCTGGCTGGGCGGGGGCAGGGGGTGTCGCTGCCTGAGGTGGCGCGGCGGGTGCTGTTGGCCACGGGGGAGGGGGTCACCGTGATGCGGGACCGGATCGAGCTGCCCGCGGAGACTGCGGCGATCGTGGCTTTGTGAGTTGCGGAAGGTGATGTCCCGCTTTATGTCGGCACCACCAGTGATCGTAAGGCGGCTCTTAAAGTGCTGACACTTTACAGGTGATATGCGGCGTTGCCCCGGCCACCGAACTCGTCGGAACGTCGATCTGCCGATGAGTCAGAACAGCCCGGTGACCTGCTAAGACACCCTGCAGTCAACTAACCCCTATGGCAGCTTACGTGAGGATCCGGTCGGCGGTTTCCTCTCCGCTGGCCCAGACCTCGCCTGTCCTAGAGCTAGGTTAGGACCGAGGCTCTTCTGATGTTCTTCCGACACATGCTCCCCGACGGGGGCCCTCGGATGTAGCCTGTGCCCCTCGGGGGCCATCTACACGTGAGCTGGGGAGATCATGGACGAGTTCGCGAGCGCCAAGCAAAAGATCAAGGAGCTTGCTGCCGAGTTAGCGAACTCGCCATTGAACGAGGCGACGACCCGGATTAGAATCATCGACCGACTGTTGATCGAGTGTCTTGGGTGGAGACACGGCGACATCACGAATGAGCCCTACCATGCTGGCGATTATGCCGATTACGAATTGGGCAATCCGGCAACGGAGATGATCGTTGAGGCCAAAAAGGAAGGATGCTACTTTTCGATCCCAGTAGGACTCGAAGGTCGGCGTCAGATCGACATCGCAACGCTGCTAGAGGATGCGAATGCGAACCAAGCGATTCGGCAAGTATTGAAGTACTGCCAGGAGCGCGGCGTTCCTATTGCTGTTGCGACCAACGGTCGTCAGCTCGTTGCTTTTTACGCGTCCCGACAGGACGGTGTGCCACCCCTCGAAGGTCGAGCCTTAATTTATTCCTCCCTGCAGGAGATGTACGACGATTTTGGGTCGCTTTGGGCAAACCTGTCGCGTGAGGGCGTCGCTACTCGAAATCTTCAACGTGCACTTTTCGGGAAATCAATTAGAGCGATGGCGCCCGGAAAGCTTTCCGACGGTATCACGAGCTACCCGGGTTTTAGGGCCCGTACTTCTCTGGAAACCGATCTGAAGACCCTGGGTGACCTCTTCCTGCAAGATCTTGGATCGTCCGCAGGGCCGATGTCGAAAGAGTTCGTCGAAAAGTGCTACACCCCCAATGACGCCCTCTCTCAGTACGCCACTGTTACTAAAGAGATTTTACGGTCACGCTACGCCGCCTTGCGGGATTCAGCTGAGGTTGAGTCAGAGCCTGCTACGACGCGCAAAGGAATTAATCAAAAGCTCACGGCCACAATCATGACAGAGGCGTTAAGTCGTCGGCCGCTGGTGATCGTTGGCGACGTCGGCGTGGGCAAGACGATGTTCTTGCGCAATTTGATCGAGGTCGAAGCCCGCGAACTCTTGGGGAATGCCTATGTTTTCTACCTAGACTTCGGTAGGGAACCCGCTCTTTCCAACGATTTAAAATCGTACGTTCTGGAGCGACTGATCGAACAGTTGAGAGAAGTTCATTCTATCGATATCGAGGAGGGAGGGTTCATTCGAGAAGTTTACAAGAGAGAGCTAGTTCGTTTCGCCAAGGGTGTATATGGTCCCCTAGCCTTGACAAGGCCGGAAGAGTACCAGATGCGGGAGATTGAACGCCTCCAGCAGCTCGCCGCTCGTGCTGATGAGCACCTGAAAGCTTCTTTTGATTATCTGAAGTCAAAGAAGCGGCGGTCGCCGGTGATAGTCCTTGACAACATCGATCAGCGCCCGTCCGATTTTCAAGACGAAGTCTTCTTGATTGCTCAGTCTTTAGCTGACGGGTGGCCTGGAACGATCTTTGTTGCGCTCAGGCCAAGCACTCTCTACGAGTCCAAGACTAAAGGGTCTCTAGCCGCCTATCAGTTGAGGGTGTTCACGATTTCGCCTGCCAGAGTTGACAAGGTGATTCTTAAGCGAGTCGAGTGGGCATATGAGCAGCTGAACGAGTCTGAGGAATCCGGCGCCTTCTCCACCCGATTCACGATCAATGCGAGCGCTATGCGCGCCTACCTGGACGTGCTGATCAAGGCGTTCAGCGAAGATCGCGAGCTTAACGAGATTATTGACAATCTCAGCGGGGGGAACGTAAGGACGGCTCTCGAATTCCTTACTACCTTTATAGGTAGTGGTTACGTATCGACCAGCCGGGTTCTTGAGGTTGCTGGCCGGGGTTCCGTGTATACAGTCCCCACGCATGAATTCATCAGGGCCATCATTTTTGGGGACTACGACTATTTTTATCCGTCAGCGAGTAAGATATGCAACGTGTTCGATGTCTCGACCGATGATGGTCGCGAACACTTTCTGATGTGCTTAATGTTAGCGCACATTGAGCGAGCAGGGGTAGCCGCCGGTCGAAGTGGGTACGTTGATGTTGCAAGTGTTTATCGATTCATGCAAGGTATTGGCTTCACCCAGGAGCAGGCGGGATCCCATCTGATGCGAGCTAAGGAGCGCAACTTGATCCACGCTCCCGAGGGGCGAAACATGAATGGACCATTCCGCATTACCACCGTCGGAAGCTATATGCACAAGTCTATGGTGAAGCGCTTTTCCTATGTCGATGCCATGATCGTTGATACCCCGATCACAGACATGTCCTTCCGTCGGCAGATCTCGGACGTCTTTCCAATTCGCGATAGAATCGAACGCGCTGATAGGTTCCGGATATACCTAGACCAGCAATGGCTCAAGCTGGGTGCCATAGATTCTGACTCTCCATTTGATTGGCCTAGTTCTTCTAGCCAACTAAAAACTGATCTCGAATTGGCTCGCGAAAAGGCCGATCGGGCGGCATTGCGTCGGAGTTCATGGTAAAAGATCCTCCGCCGAGGTTGGCGAGATGATCAGCCTGACCACACTGGCTAATGTGCCCTCGCGGGCATCTGGGGCGTCATCATGACACCGCCTGCTGGGCCGAGACCGCGCGCTGGATCAGCGTCCGGGACCCCGCTCGTTTCGACGGCTTCAACCCGCGGAGAGACAGCTGGAAGCGGCCGCCCCCGAGGGGCGCAGAAGACTTTTGTGGTGGTGCTTTCCGGACGGTGATGAAGGCAGCTGCAGCGGCAAGGTTGGCGCCAGGTGGCTGGATGCGGTCCCGGTCACGGCAGCGACGCGAGTCGAAGGTTGGGGAGCGGACGGTGGGACGTACTAAGGGCAGACGCACACCTGCGCGCTTAGCGTCACTATTGCGATGCTCTACGGGTGTACCGTGCGCGGGTAGCGGTTCAGCGTCGTGATCCAGTCCTCTGTCTGGGGGTGGACGTAGGCATGGTGAAGAAGCCGGACACCATCGGTGCCAGAATCCGGTACTGGCGGATGCGTCGTGGCGGCATGACCCAGGCCGTCCTCGCTGGGCTCGCTGGCGTTACGCAGTCGTACGTGTCGCAGGTCGAGTCGGGGCGGAAGACCATCGACCGTCGCTCCACTTTGGTCGCCCTTGCCGCCGCACTCCAGGTCACGGTGGCCGACCTCCTCGGCCAGGGCACCGAGTCTGGCGACCCGGCCCGTGAGAGCGCCGCCGAGTGCGTGCCGGCCATCTGGTCCGCCCTGATCGAGATCGAGGACGGCGAGCGCCGCCCGTCGACCTACACAGCGGAGCGGCTGACCGCCGAGATTGCTCGCGCTGAACAGCTCCGCACGTCCTGCAACTACCCAGCTATGGCTCGTTTGCTCCCCGGTCTGCTGCTCGAAGCCGCCGCCGTGGGCGGCACCGTGCTCGTCCAGGTGGCCTATCAGGCCGCCACCTGCCTGCGGAACCTCGGATACCGACACCTGGCCCTCAACGCTGCCCGGCTCTCCGGGATGGTCGCCGATCAGGCTGAGGATCCGGCGTGGATCGCAGCATCCCGCTTCGCGTACGCGCAGAGCTTGCCGATCGAGTCCGCCACCGTTGCGGCCCGCTCTGCTGACCGTTCTCTGGCCGAGCTTCAAGCCGATGCCGCCGATGAGCGAGTGCGACAGATGCTCGGGCAGCTCCACCTTTCCGCCGCGCTGACCTCGGCGGTGAGCGGTCGCTTGGACGTCACCCGCGACCACCTCGCAGAGGCGGCCCGTGAGGCGGCAACCCTCGGGGATCCCGTCGACGGAGCCGGCTTCAACGGCTGTGGGTTCGGGCCGACCAACGTCGGGCTCTGGGAGATGTCCATCGCCGCCGAGCAGGGCGAGTCCGGCCGGGTCATTGAGCTGTCTAGGATGGTCCGACCGCAGGTACTCGCAGCATCCATCCGACAACAGTCCTACTGGCTCGACCTCGGGCGTGCCCTGGCGGACGGCGGTCGTCGGGATACCGAAGCTCTCGCCGCATTCGTCCAGGCCGAGAGTGCAGCGCCGATTCCGTTCGCCATCAACCCGCTTGCCCGCGATGCCGTGGTGACCCTTGCCCAGCGGGCCCAGCGCCGAGCCATCCCCGACGAGCTGCGTCTGCTCGCCGGCCGCATCGGCATCAACCTGGCCGCATAACTGCCAGTAATCAACGCATCGCCAATTCGCCCTACTGTCCGGTTTGGGACGTGAGCACGTCCTGATGGCCCGGTGTGGCAACGGTCGATCCTGAGCTGCTGGGCCTCCACTGGAGGAGGCGGGGATGAGCGGTCAGGACGACAACGCTCCGGAGAACAACAGTGAGGCGGCCGAGCGGGAGGCTGCCAAGCAGCGCCTCCTGGCCCAGGCCGAGGCGGAGCGCGTACCCGTGGAGGACACGACCCGCGCGGTCCCGGACCGGCGGTGGCGGCGTGACCAGCGATGACATCCCTATCGGCCGCCGCGTGGCGAGCTGGCGGGTGCGGCGGTCGATGACCCAGCAGATGCTCGCCGACCGGCTGCGTAGGTCGAAGAGCTGGGTCGACAAGATCGAGCGGGGCGTGCGCCCCCTGGACCGGTACTCGGTGATCCAGGAACTGGCCCACGTCCTGCGCGTCGAGCCGGAGGCGCTGCTCGGCCAGCCGCGGGGCACCCCCGCCGGCACGCCGGACGGGGTGGACGACATCCGGGCCGCCCTCGCCCGCTACGCCACCCCAAAGGCTCCACCGCAGACGGACGAGTTGAGGAGGCAGGTCGGGCATGCCTGGTTGACCTACCAGCACGCGCACTACGGGCAGTTGGTGCGGGTATTGCCGAGTCTGCTCGACGCCGCTCAAGGAGCGAGGTCGGCGGAGCTGCTGGTGCAGGCGTACCGAATCACCTCGTCTCTGCTGGTCAAGCTCGGCGAGGCCGACCTGGGATGGCTGGCCGCCGACCGAGCGATGACCGCCGCCGGCGACGACCGGCTGCTCGCGGCGGCAGCGACCATCTCGGTGGGCCAGGCGCTTTGCGCACAGGACCGCGACCACCTGGCTCTGGCCGTGCTGCTCCCCGCCGCCAACCGCGTCCTCCTACCGCTGGTCTATGCCGGTGATCAAGAGGTTTGCGGGCCCTTTGGAGATCAAAACTGCCGCAAACCTCTTGATCACGACGGTCAGGGCGAGGGGGCGGGGCAGGGCGAGCACCGGGGGAGGGCGGTGGGTGGGACGTTACTGGTCCAGGCCGCGCTCGCTGCCGCCGGTTGCGGCGAGCACCGCCGCGCCGACGAGCTGACCGACCGGGCCGCGGGCGTCGCCACCAACCTTCGGGGGTACGACGACACGCACCGAACCAGCTTCGGGCCGGTGGCCGTCGAGGTGGCGCGGGTGCTGGTGGCTGCCTCGCGGGGTGATGCGGCGGAGGCGGTACGGCGGCATGCGGTGATCGTGCGGCGGGAGGGGTGGCTGCGGTTGCCGGCCGAGTACCGCGGTGCCTACCTGGTCGACGTCGCGCGGGTGTACCTGCAACTAGGTGACGTGCGCGGGGCTGCCCGCGCCCTGGTGGACGCGGACAGTGTCGCGCCGGCTGAGGTTCGGTTCCGGCCGTTGGCGCGTACCGTGATCGCCGACATCGCCCGCGCGCAGCCGGCGCCGGCCGGTGTGGCGCGACTGGCGACGTTGGTCGGCCTCACCCGGTGAGACTCAGTCAACTGGGGGCGCCCCTAACGCGTGATCATGTGTTTCGCCGCGGCCGATCTGTCCGAGACGGCTACGAACGGCACCGGCGTGGGGATCTCCGAGGGGATCGAGGATTTGCAGCGCCTGCTGCCAGCAGCGTTGCGCGTCTTCGTGCCGGCCGGCGGCGTGGTGGGTGTCACCGAGGGCGGCCAAGGTGAGCCCCTCGCAGCGTCGGTCGTCGAATCTGCGGAACAGTTCCAGGGCATGTGTGTGCCGTTCCAGGGCCTCGCCGAGCTGGCCGATCTGCTGATAGGCCAGGCCGAGGGGGTAGGAGGCCCAGGCGACGCTCCAGTGATCGTCGATGCTGCCGAGGATGGCAACGGCTTCGTGGTAGTGCGCGATGGCCACGTCTAGATGTCCGCGTGCGCGGTGCCCGTTGCCGAGGCTGAGCAACGACATGCCCTCGCCTCGGGTGATGCCATGGCGGCGAAAGACCTCCCGCGCCTGACCGTAGAAGTCCATGGCCTCGTTCGTCTGCCCAAGCTCCTCGTGGATGAGGCCCAGGCCACGGAGGCAGAATCCCTCCACCCAGTGGTCGCCGACCTCACGGCTTGCGGCGACGCCTTGGTGATAGCAGTCGAGCGCGGTCTCGCGCTCTCCCATGCGCCAGTAGGCGTCGCCGAGGCAGCGGAGGTTGGCAGCCTCGCCGAGGCGCGACCCGGCGGAGCGCGCCGCACGGAGGCCGGTCATGTGGATGTCGCGCCAGTCGGCCCAGTAGGACTTGAGTTCGAAGAAGCCGTCGCTGACCACCGGCAGCTGCCAGGCGATGTCGAGTTCTCCCAGATCGTCGGCCTGCCGAACGATGTCCAGAAGGTTCAGCCGCTCGCGCTCGAACCATGCCATCGCCTCGGCCACCGTGCGCGGAGGAGCGAGGGCGACGCCGGGCTCGCCAGCGGGCAGAGCCACGGCATGCGAGTACGGAAGGATGACCTTGCGACCTTCTTCGGCCATCAACAGGTACCAGGAGTAGACGCGGCGTCGCGATTGGCGCTGCTGCTCCGGTGTCTCCTCAGCCTGGGCCCGTTCGAGCGCGTAGGCGCGGAGAAGGTCGTGAAACAGGTATCGGTCGCGGGCAGGGTTCTGCACCAGGTGCGCAGCAGTGAGCTGGTCAAGCAGACTGCGGGCTCGGACCAGACCGACGCCAGCGAGGGCTGCCGCTGCCGCCGCCGAGATGTTGGAGCCGGCGTGCAACCCGAGGAGCCGGAAGAGCCGCGCCGCGTCGGCGGGCAGCGCCTGGTAGGACCAGGAGAACACCGCCCGTACGTCGGACAGCTCGTCATCGTCGACCGTGAGGGCGTCGAGCTTATGCTCAACCAGAGCGAGGTCTGCCACGAACTCTGCGAGTGTGGCATGGGGAGAGTTGGCGATGCGCTCCCCGATGATCCGCAGGGCAAGGGGGAGGTAGGCGCAGCGGCGGGCAAGTTCAGCGGCGGCCTGTGGCTCTGCGCTGACGCGACTCCCGCCGATGCTATCGCTGAGCAGCGCGATTGCTTCGTCAGGAGACAGAACGTCCAAGGTCATCCGCGACGCTCCTTCCCGTGCCACAAGGCCGGAAAGTCGGCTGCGGCTGGTGACGATCGCCATGCAGGTTGGTGTAGCTGGCAGCAGTGGCCGCACCTGACCGACGGTGGACACATTGTCCACCACGATCAGGACGCGCTTGCCAGTCAGGACGGACCTGAACAGGGCGGCACGTCCCTCAGTGTCCGTCGGGATCTGCTCTGCCGGCACGTGCAGGGCGCGGAGGAAGGTATCCAGTGCCTGGCCGACGTCGAGGGCCGGCCCAGGGCCGTAGCCGCGCATGTCGACGTAAAGATCGCCATCGGTGAACCACGCGCGTGCTCGGTGAGCCCAGTGGACGGCCAGCGCTGTCTTGCCCACACCGGGGGCTCCCGCGATGGCAGCCACGGTCATCGGCCGGAGGCCCGCAGCCGTAGGTTCGTCGCCGGTCGGCAGCGCCGCGTCCAGCTGGGTGAGGGTTTGCTCGCGGTTGACGAAGCGGGTGGCGTCGAGGGGGAGTTGACGCGGCGGCTGTAGTCCTTCACGCTGCCGCCCTGGCGGCGAGCGGCGGGTCATGGGGCGTTGATCTGGAGCTGGTCTGCGATCTTCCGATAGGGGACCGACGCCGAGACGGCCGCATCACGCCACAGGTTGGCTTGCACGATTCGCTCCGGCTCGCCGATCAACTCTCCGGAGACGAACCGCCCATCCTCGTCGTAGTACATGGCCACCAGCCGTGCCGAGTCGAACAACCAGTAGTCGTAGTGCGGCAATGCGGCCGGCCAGTCATCGCCGGGAACCACGATGAGGCGGACGTCCTCGCCCGCCTCGACCGTGTGCTCGTAGGCCCAGCCGCACTCAAACCGGACGTAATCCGACAGCGGCTCGGCGACGACGTGGACCCGGTGCATACGCTTGCCCGCCGACACCGCCGCCCGCACGGTGTCACACCAAGCCGCGATCCCGGGGAACTCGCCGCGGGTCTGACCCGCCAGGAACCGCGCGAACTCGTCCTGCTCGTACGACACGTCGTACCGCTGGAGCGTCTCCAGCCGGTAAGCCGTGTAACGGAAGTCGCGAAACAGTTGGTTGAACTCGTCGTCATCGAGAGACGTGAACGACCGGGTCAACGCTCGATCACCGCTGCTCGGACTCGCGGTAGCGCGCAATGGCACCGAGCAACACCTCGGCGGGAATCCGCACCGCACCCTCACCAGGAAGAACGTTCTCTAGCTCGCCGACGGTGTCCTCGTCAATGAGGTCTCCCTGAACGACAAGCTCCCCGCTCTCGCCAAGGTAGACCGTGGGGCACCCGTTGCCACCCGAGCCAGGATCCTTATAGAGCTTGGTCAGCTTCATCGCGACCTCCACCAGAGAAACAGGGGGTTGGCAAACGCTGTCGGTCAGGAGATTAGTGCTTAGCGTAGCGGTCCAACAAGCCGATACCCTGCGTCTGATCTTGGCGACTCGGGCACCCGCCGTCGCGCGGGCGTACCTTCACATAAGTGACCTGAGCGGGGCAGCGCGCGCCCTGGTGGACGCGGATAGTGCCGCGCCGGCCGAGGTTCGGTGCCGGCCGTTGGCGCGTACCGTGATCGCCGAGATCGCCCGTGCGAACCCGGCGCCGGCCGGCGTGGCGCGACTGGCGACGCTCGTGGGTCTCACCCGCTGACCCCCTGAGCGCACCGCCTGACCGGTTCCCCTGGCTGGCCGCAGCAGCCGAGCGGCCAGGTGACCGCGACCCCGGCCCAGCCCGGCAAGATCAAAGACGGCGACCGGTGACCAACCAGTCTCAGCGGTTGCCCGGTCGGGTCGGTCGGGCGCCCATTGCCCGTAGGTGTGCCAGCCCTTGTGCCCAGGACTGAATGAGGGTGGTTTCGTGGTAGGCGATCTCGTGTTCCGCGCAGAACTGACGGATCAGCGGCTGGGCGTGGCGGAGGTTGGGTCGGGGCATGCTGGGGAAGAGGTGGTGTTCGATCTGGTAGTTGAGCCCACCGAGAAGTGCGTCGAGGAACGGGCCGCCGCGCACGTTGCGGGAGGTGAGGACCTGTCGGCGTAGGTAGTCGAGGTTGTCGGCCTCGGTCAGGATGGGCATGCCCTTGTGGTTCGGGGCGAAGGAACTGCCCAGGTAGAGCCCGAAGAGGGCCTGGTTGACCAGGATGAACACGATCGCCTGCGGAACGCTCAGGACCAGGAACACGGCCCCGAGGTAGCCGGCGAAATGCAGGACGAGCAGGCCGGCCTCCGTGCGCCGGCGCCTGAGCCCGCCGCGGCGGACGACCGCCCGGACGCTGGCGGCGTGCAGATGCAGACCCTCCGCCAGCAGCAGAGGAAAGAACAGCGCCGCCTGGTGCCGGACGAACAGCGCCCGCAGGCCCCGCTGCGCCGCAGCCTGACCCGGGGTGAAGGACAGCGGAGCCACCATGAGGTCGGGGTCGCGGCCCTCGGTGTTCGGGTTCGCATGGTGGCGGTTGTGCTTGTCGACCCACCACCCGTAACTGATCCCGGTCACCAGGTTGGCGCACACCAGGCCGACCACGTCGTTCGCCCGGCGGGAGCGGAAGATCTGCCGATGCCCGGCGTCGTGACCGAGAAACGCCAGCTGCGCGAGGAGCACCGCGACACCGGCAGCGGTAGCCGTCTGCCACCACGACGACCCGAGCCGCACGAACAGCACGCCCATCAGTACGAGACAACCCAGCACCACCGTCACGCGCGCCGCGTAGCGGCGGGCTCGTCGGTCGAGGAGACCCGCGTTTCGGACCATGCGGGAGAGGTCGGCGTACTCACTACCCCGGTCGCTGCGGGTGCCAAGATCCGTGTCACTCAACGTCGCCACTCCTTGTCAGCCACGCCGATCAGCTCGCCGGCTTCGCTGTCAGCCATGACCAGGCGTTCGCGCAACTTCATCGGTGGTCCGACGGGATTGAACAAGCAAACCGCCGCTGACGGCCCCAGTCTTCCGCACAGCAGCGTCTTCGCACGAGGAAATCGGCAGCTCACGATGACTGATACGCGAGCAATACCCGCCCTCGGGTAAGTCTGCCGATTGGCTGCGGGCTTCGTCCGTCGAGTCCGACAATCAGCACCGCACCAGCTTCGGTGCCGTGCGTGGGGCGGCTCGGGCCCTCGTCGAGGCGGACAATTGTCGCGCCGGCCGAGGTTCGGTGCCGGCCTCTGGCGCGTACCGTGATCGCCGTTGTCGCCCGCGCGCAGCCGGCGCCGGCCGGTGTGGCGCGACTGGCGACGCTCATCGGCCACACCCGCTGCTCGCACCGCCCTCACCCGAACCTTCAGATCCACGGGGACGGCTGTCGCGGACTGAGCGCGAAGTCGCGATCCGGGACGGAAGTCCGACGTTCGGTGTTCGTCCGCTCACGGACGGTCCAATCTGGAACACGGCTCGCCGTGGGGGCGGTCGTACACAGCGGACAGTGGAGGTTCGGATGCTGATCATCGTGGAGGAGCGGGACACCTACCCACCGAACGGTCAAATCCCCAACCTGGAGACCGACGAGAAGGCGTTCGACGACATCCTGACCCGGATCAAACTGCTCCTGCCCAACGACCTCAAGGGCGAGGTGGTCGGGGCGTTGGTGAACTGGTCGGCGAGCGCGCTGCTGCCGCACCGAAGCTTCGGGACCTGGGCCGAAGCCATCACCGCCGCGACCAGCTACGCGCGCAACGACATGGCCCGTGCCACCGACGACAGCCAACGGCAGCGTGACGAGGCTGTCGGCGGCGACGACCTGGCGAAGCTCAACGCGGCGGTGGCGAGTACGGGGCGGACCGAC
This sequence comes from Micromonospora sp. NPDC005220, assembly GCF_040607895.1. NCBI lineage: Bacteria > Bacillati > Actinomycetota > Actinomycetes > Micromonosporales > Micromonosporaceae > Micromonospora > Micromonospora sp. NPDC005220. Next base: position 5,352 of record NZ_JBEXHP010000018.1, on the reverse strand, counting down.
GACCGGCAGATCACGTTGCGCGACGAGAGCCGCAGGTGGGCGAACTGCGGAATGGCCGCGTTCCAGATTCGCGAGCAGTTGCGCGGCAAGGGCGGCGAGCCCGTCCGCCTGTCCGGCCAGACCTACGGAAAGGGGGAGGGCGACGCGCTCAAGCAGGCGCTGCTTGTCCGGCCCGCCAACGCCCAGACCGTCCTGCTGCTCGACTGCCAGTTCCCGCAGGTGCACAACTTCATCATCGAGGTGCACCACGACGGGTCGCGCTACCTGGCCCAGGGTTACCAGGGCACGTACTTCGCCCACTGGTGGCTCGGAATCAACAACAGCTACTCCGGAGAGGCTCCGCCCAAGATTCTCGCCCTGCGCGAGCGGTACGGGCTGGGTCGCGCGATCAGCCGGGAGAACTACGCGAACCTGCTCGACGGCCTGGCCGCGGCCATCTCGTCCGACTGGCAGGAGACCGCGAACCAGTGGCAGACGTTGCCGTTCAACCCTGACCGGCAGGAGGTCGACGGGATCCGCCGCCGGTCCGAAGCGCCGACGATCCTCGTCGAGGTGTTCGAGCTGCGCAAACCGGCGGTGGCTCGGGCGGCGCTCGGCGGTGACGGCGGCGCGTCCCTCAGTGAGCTGGCGACCCGAGGACTGACAACGGCCTGACCGGGTGTTCCCGGTCGGCGCTCGACCGGCCGGGAACCAGAGCCTCGGGTACGGCTCACGACGCGCCACCCGGGCCGCGCCTATCCGCCGGAGATGGCCTTGAGTGCCGTGTCGAGCGCCTGGTCCGCCGGGACGGGGACGTCGGGGACCACTCCGACGCCTTCCCAGTTGGTGCCGGTGACGCTGTTGATGGTCCGGGCGGTGGGCACTGTCACCAGGATGTGTGCGGTCACCGGGTGGCGGGCCGTCGGATGCGCGCCGCCGCGGGTCGTCTCACCGACGACGACGGCCCGACCGTGCGCCTGCAGGGTGTACGCCACGTCCTCGCCCCCGGAGAACGTCATCGCGCTGGTGAGCACAGAGACCGGGCGGTCGACATAGCGCGGCGCGGGAAGGTGCGCGGCAGTCCAGAACTGGCGAGTGGCGCCGGTGGACCGCTCGTAGAAGTCGTTGAGGTGCACCTGATCGTCGCGGAAGAAGTAGCTGCACCACATCGCGGCTCCCTCCGGTGCTCCGCCGGAGCACGCGCGCAGGTCCAGGATGAGCGCGGAGCTGAGGGCGACCAGTTGCATGGCCGCGCCGATCGCAGCGGCACCTTCGTCGGCGTACGCGATGCGCCGCACGTCGATCAGCCCGACGTTCCCGTCCAGGTGCTCGACCCGGCGGATCCCCTGGTTCTCCGTCCTGAGCAGCGCGAGGAACGCGGCCCGCCCTCCGTCCTCGTCCGCGGGGTCCAGCGACTGCGGCTGGTCCGTCCAGAGCAGCCGCAGATGCCTGTCGGGGCATACCTGCTGAAGGTGCGCGGTCACCGTCTCGCAGAGCGCCGGTCCGTCCAGGTCGTCGTACTCACCGGCCGCGAGACGGCGCCGGATGGCGGCGTCGATGTCCGCGACCTTCGCCGGGAAGACGTACCCGGCCGCGATCCGATCCAGGGCCTGTCCGATTATCTGTTCGTTTGGGAGCACGGCGGGCCACGGTAGACCGCGAACGGCCTCATGGCCATCGAATTTCGCGCGCTGACCCAGACCCTAGGGGCGCGGCAGTATGCCCACGAGCGACGTGATGATCGCGACCCGCAGGGCCGACCGCAGGTCGACGTGGTGGACCGCGAGCGCCGGCTCGGATTCGTACACGGCGAGCAGGCTCGGCGGCGGCGAGGTGTAGGCGGACAGCGCGCCAGCCATGATCAGGGCGCTGAGGCAGAACAGCTCGGCCCGGTCGCCGACCTCGGGCAGGTGCCGCCGGATGAGACCGGCCATCACGGCGAGGTTGGCCAGTGAGGCGCGCTTGTGCCGGCGGACCACCTCGACCGAGACGTTGTGCTCGAGCACCCCGCCCTGCGCGCCGAAGAGATCACAGAGCACCGTCTGGGCGGCGAGCGACCGGCTGAGCACGTCGGCCGTCTGCTCGGCCCGTTCCAGCGCGGACCGGCTCGGGTCGACGCCCTGGCCCAGCTCCTGCTCCAGCTCGGCCAGCCAGGTCGTCGTCCGGTCGTCCAGCAGGTCGAGCAGGATCGCCTCGCGGGACTCGAAATAGCGCAGCACCGCCGTCTTGGCCAGGCCGACCCGCCGGCTCAACTCGTTCAGGGTCACTGCGGCCACCGGCATCTCGTCGAGCATGGCCGAGGTCGTCTCCAGGATCGCCCGACGCCGGACCGCACGCTGCTCCTCGCTGCGCGCTCGCTGGAACGTCATGCCGCCAACCCTAGCTTAGGTACCGGCGGTCCCTTGACAGGGTACCGGCGGTCCCTTACCGTTTCAGGCATAAGTTACCAGCGGTACATTGGGGAGTCTGAGATGAAGTGGACCGAGCAGCAGATTCCGCGCCAGGACGGCCGGGTGGCCGTGGTCACCGGGGCCAACACCGGGCTGGGCTTCGAGACCGCCCGGCTGCTCGCCGAGCGCGGGGCATCGGTCGTGCTGGCCGTACGCGACACGGCGAAGGGCAAACTGGCCGCCGCCCGGATCAACGGCGACGTCTCCGTACAGGAACTGGATCTGACCTCGCTGGAGTCGGTGCGCGCCGCCGCCGCCGGCCTGCGCGCCACCCACCCGCGGATCGACCTGCTGATCAACAACGCCGGCGTGATGTACACGCCGAAGCAGACCACCCGCGACGGCTTCGAGATGCAGTTCGGCACCAACCACCTGGGCCACTTCGCGCTCACCGGCCTGCTGCTCGACCTGCTGCTGCCCGTGCCCGGCTCCCGGGTGGTCACGGTCAGCAGCGTCGGCCACCGCATCCGCGCCGCCATCCACTTCGACGACCTGCACTGGGAACGGTCGTACGGCCGGGTCGCCGCCTACGGCCAGTCCAAGCTCGCCAACCTGATGTTCACCTACGAGTTGCAGCGCCGGCTCGCCGCGCACGGCACCACCGCCGCGGTGGCCGCACACCCCGGCGTCTCCAACACCGAACTGCTCCGCAACTCCCCGGCGGCCGTCCGCCGACCGATCACCTGGCTCGCCCCGGTGATCACCCAGCCCGCGACGGCCGGCGCGCTGCCCACCCTGCGGGCCGCCACCGACCCGTCCGTCCTCGGTGGGCAGTACTACGGCCCCGACGGCCTGGGTGAGGTGCGCGGCTACCCGAAGCTGGTCACCTCCAGCCCCGAGTCCTACAACCTGACCGTGCAGCAACGCCTCTGGGCCGTCTCGGAAGACCTCACCGGCGTGCGGTTCCCGCTGGGTCGGGCAGCCGCCGTGGCCTGACCCTGCCAAGGACAGGCAGGCTGGCGGTAGCGGGAATCAGCCCACGCCGGGGGTGACGTTCTCCACCGGGGGACTGTTCGACGGTGGGCCGACTGGTTGCACTTCGCCCGGACCTTCCGCGCCGATGAGCCATCAGGGTACGAGTCGTCATCCGCGAGCTGCTCAAACGGCGTCGCCGACGGGTAGGTCGGGCTGACCGAGCGCTGAAACAGGAGGAGCTGGCCAGCGCCGCGCCTCAGGCGGTGGCGTACCCCGGAATTCGGTCCCTGATTTTCTGCAGCTCGGCCTCGTCGGAGATGCCCTGGAAGTCGTATCGCGGCGTGTACGGCCGTTCGAGGGTGGCCAGGTGTGCGTCGGTGAGGTCGATGTCCAGCGAGGCGATTGCCTCGTCGATCTGGGCGGTGGTGTTCGCGCCGACAAGTGGTGCCGTGACGACGGGCTTGCTGCGCAGCCAGGCCAGGGCGACCTGCGCTCGGCTGACACCCAGCTCGGCGGCGGTCTTGCCGACGGCGTCGATGATCGCGTGGTTGGAGGTCTCCTGCGTGGGCGCGTAGAGCAGGTCGGCGAAGGCGCCGTCGGTCTCGGCGCGTGCGGTCGACTTGGCGTCGTCCCAGGCGCGGGCCAGTCGACCGCGGGCGAGTGGGCTCCAGACGATCGTGCCGACTCCTTCGTCGAGGCAGAGCGGGACCATTTCCCGTTCCTCCTCGCGGGCCAGCAGGTTGTAGTGGTCCTGCATCGACACGAACCGCGCCCACCCGTGGGTTTTCTGCAGGTGCAGGGCCTTGGCGAACTCCCACGCCGGCATGGAGGAGGCGCCGAGGTAGCGCACCTTGCCGGCCTTGACGAGGTCGTGAAGTGCTTCGAGGGTCTCCTCCAGCGGGGTGGAGTGGTCGTTGCGGTGGATCTGGTAGAGGTCGATGTAGTCGGTGCCCAGTCGGCGCAGGCTGTGGTCGACCTCGGTCATGATCGCCTTGCGGGAGAGCCCTCGGCCGTTGGGGCCTGGTCGCATCGGGTGGCGCAGCTTGGTGGCGATGACGACATCGTCGCGGTCCGCGAAGTCCTTGAGCGCGCGGCCCAGGATCTCCTCGCTGGAGCCGTAGGAATACATGTTGGCGGTGTCGAAGAAGTTGATGCCGGCCTGGAGGGCGTGCTGGATGAGCGGGCGGCTGTCTTCTTCGTCGAGCGACCAGATCGGGTGACCGCGGCCAGGGTCGCCGTAGGTCATCGCGCCGATGGCGATGGGGGACACGTCGAGACCGGTGGAGCCGAGTTTGATGTAACGCACGATGCTCCTCTATCGTTGTGGAGAGGTCTCCATTTAACGTAGTGGAGAGTTCTCCGGATAGCAAGGAGGTGGCATGGTTCGCGCAGACGCTCGGGAGAATCGAGCCCGCATTCTGGCGGCCGCCCGCCGGGCCCTCGCCGAGGACGGTGACACGTCCATGAACCAGATCGCCCAGCTCGCCGGCGTCGGTCCCGGCACCCTCTACCGCAACTACCCGTCCCGCGAGGCGCTGGTCCTCGCCGTCTACCAGGACGCGGTCGAGGAACTGGTCGAGTCGGTGCCGGGCCTGCTGGCCACGCTGCCACCGTTGGAGGCGCTGCGGAGCTGGACCACCGCGTTGGTGAGTGCCATGCGCAAGAAGCACGGTCTCGGTGCCGCCCTCAGCCCTGGCGCGCACCAGTCGGTCGCCGAGCAGAGTTACGGCCCGGTCATCGTCGCCATCGCGCAACTGTTCGACGCCGGCAAGCGGGACGGCACCATCCGTGCGGACGCCGAACCCGCCGACTTTCTTCAGCTCACCGGTGCGCTGTGGGGGGCCACGACGGGAGCGGAAGAACGCATGCTCGGGCTGATCCTCGACGGCCTCAGCGCGCACCCGCGCCGCTGATCTCTGGAGCTGGGCCGTCGGGGGATACCGTTGTCGATCATGGAGTTGTGGTGCCGGTTTGGCGGTGGACCGCGGCTTTTGCGGCCCACCACAAC
>NZ_JBEXHP010000017.1:0-84798 GCF_040607895.1 Micromonospora sp. NPDC005220 | reverse complement strand
CGTCGGACCCGGCGGTGCCGGAGCGGGAGACGGCGAGCCCTGCGGCGTCGGCCGCGGTGCCGGCGTCGACCGGCTCGGGGGCGAGGGCCAGTCGGGGCCGACGCCGACGGCGGGTGGTGTTGCCGTGGCCGGTGCCGTACCCGATCAGCACGTTGCCGGAGCCGGCCCGCTCCTCCTCGCGGTAGGTGGCCTCGTCGCCCCCGTCCAGCGGCGCGATGGTGATCAACGGCTGGCCGACCGGGCGTACCTCACCGGCCGCGCCGTGCAGGGTGACCACCCGGCCGGCGTACGGGCAGGGCACGTCGACGACGGCCTTGGCGGTCTCCACCTCGACCACGCTCTGGTCGACAGTGACCACGTCACCCACGGCGACCCGCCACTCGACGATCTCGGCTTCGCTCAGCCCCTCGCCCAGGTCGGGCAGGAGGAAGACCTGCGTCCGTTCGACGATGGTCATGCCGCCGCCCAACGCGCGTCCGGCTGGTCGTCCCACTGCAGGCGGGCCACCGCGTCGAGCACCCGGTCCACGCCGGGCAGGTGGGTGTGCTCCAGCATCGGCGCCGGGTACGGGATGTCCAGCCCGGCGACCCGCAGCACCGGGGCGTGCAGCGCGTGGAAGCAGCGCTCCTGCACCCGGGCGGCGATCTCCGCGCCGACGCCCGCGAAGCCAGGCGCCTCCTGGATCACCACGCACCGGCCGGTGCGCCGGACCGAGGCGGTGATGGTGGCGTCGTCGAACGGCACGATGGTGCGCACGTCGACGACCTCCAGGTCCCACCCCTCGTCGCGGGCTGCCTCGGCGGCCTCCAGCGCGACCGGCACCGCCGGCCCGTACGCCACCAGCGTGGCGTCGCGTCCCGCACGGCGCACGACGGCCCGGCCGAACGGCGCGGTGCGGGCCGGGAGTTGCGCCTCGTCGCTGGCGAAGTAGAGCTTCTTGGGCTCCATGAAGACCACCGGGTCGGGGTCGTCGATCGCCTCGCGCAGCAGCGAGTACGCGTCCTCGACGGTGGCCGGGGTGACCACCTTCAGACCCGGGGTGTGCGCGTAGTACGCCTCGGAGGAGTCGCAGTGGTGCTCGACCCCGCCGATCCCGCCGGCGTACGGGACGCGGATGACGATCGGCACGCTGAGCTTGCCCCGGGTGCGGTTGCGCAGCTTCGCCACGTGCGAGGCGATCTGCTCGAACGCCGGGTACGCGAACGCGTCGAACTGCATCTCGACCACCGGGCGAAGGCCGGACATGGCCAGGCCGACGGCGAAGCCGACGATGCCGGCCTCGGCGAGCGGGGTGTCGTAGCAGCGCTTGTCGCCGAAGCGGGCCTGGAGGCCGTCGGTGATCCGGAAGACGCCGCCGAGCGCACCGACGTCCTCACCGAAGACGACCACCCGGTCGTCGGCGGCGAGCGCGTCGGCGAGCGCGGTGTTGAGCGCCTTCGCCATGGTGGTGGCCATCAGGCGTCACCCTCCTCGGCGTGGGCGGCGGCCAGCTCGGCGCGGACCTGCTCGCGCTGTTCGATCAGCTGCGGGGTGGGCTGGGCGTAGACGTGGTCGAAGAGGCTCAGCGGGTCGACAGTGGGCTGCTCGTTCATCCGGGTCCGCAGGTCCGCCGCGTACGCCTCGGCCTGTTCGGCGATCTCGGCGACCGCCGCGTCGTCGAGATCGCCGCGGGCGCGCAGGTAGGTTTCCAGCCGGGCGACCGGGTCCCGGTCCCGCCAGGCGTCGACCTCGGCGCCGTCGCGGTAGCGACTGGCGTCGTCGGCGTTGGTGTGCGGCTCCATCCGGTAGGTGTGCGCCTCGACCAGGAACGGCCCCTTACCGGCCCGGGCGTGGGCGACCGCGCGGGTGAGCACGGCGAGCACCGCGGCCGGGTCGTTGCCGTCGACCTGCTCGCTGGGTACGCCGTAGCCGACGCCCTTGTAGGCCAGCGACGGCGCGGCGGTCTGCCGGGACAGCGGGACGCTGATCGCGTACCGGTTGTTCTGCACGAAGTAGACCACCGGCGCCTTGAACACGGCGGCGAAGTTGATCCCCTCGTGGAAGTCGCCCTCGCTGGTGGCGCCGTCGCCGATGAAGGCCAGCGCCACGGTGTCGCGACCCTGGTACGCCTCGCCGTGCGCCAGCCCGGCGGCGTGCACGCACTGGGTGGCGAGCGGGGTGCACTGCGGTGCGGTGCGTACCTCGGTGGGGTCGTAGCCGCAGTGCCAGTCGCCGCGCAGCAGGGTGAGCACCTCGACCGGGTCGATGCCCCGGGCAACCAGCGCCATCGACTCACGGTAGGTGGGGAAGACCCAGTCGGTGTCGCGGACCGCGAGGACCGCGCCGACCTGGCACGCCTCCTGGCCCCGCGAGGACGGGTAGACGGCGAGCCGGCCCTGCTTGGTCAGGGCGGTCGCCTGAGTGTCGAAGCGGCGGCCGAGCACCATCCGGCGGTACATCTCGCGCAGCGCCTCGGCGGGCGGTTCGGGGTAGTCGGCGCGGGCGGGCAGCGGCGTGCCGTTCTCGGCGAGCAGGCGGACCGGCTCGGCGTCTGGCAGCAACGAGCGCGCCGGGTCGGGCGGGGTGACCGTTCGACGGGTGCGCGGGGATGCCCTGCGGACCGCCTGGGGAGTGGTCGTCACGGCGGAACCTCCTGGGACGTGTGGTGAGCCTATGCTTCCGCTTGCGGATGATTGACTCAAGATCGACACGGAAGGCGGGACGGTTGGCATGCGGAGGGTTCATCAGTGAGCCAGGAGACCGCCGACGACGCAGGCCGGGGCGCGGGATCGGGACGATCGGCCCGTGTTCTGGACGAGGTGGACCGGCGGATCCTCGACGAGCTGGTCCGCGACGGTCGGACGTCGGTGCGCACCCTCGCCGAACGGATCCACATCTCCCGCACCAACGCGTACGCGCGGGTGGAGCGGCTGCTCCGCGACGGGGTGATCACCGGGTTCCGGGCCCAGGTGGCACCCGAAGCGGCCGGGCTGGGCACGTCGGCGTACATCGCCCTGACCATCGAGCAGAACACCTGGCGGGAGGTGTCGGCCGAGCTGGCCCAGGTGCGCTACATCGAGCACGCCGCGCTGCTCGGCGGTGACCACGACGTGCTGGCGCTGGTGCGCGCGCCGGACAACGCGGCGCTGCGCGACGTGGTGCTGGGGCGGGTGCAGAGCATTCCCGGGGTGCTGTCCACCCGCACCTGGCTGGTCTTCGAGGAGTTCGACGGCACCGGCAGCCCCTGGGCGTGACCGGGGCTCAGCGTTCCGGCGGGGCCTCCAACCCGTCCCGGTCGGCCAGCTCCAGCAGCGGTTCCAGTGAGTGCCGGTCACCGTCCAGGCCGGCGTGCGGGTCGCCGCGCTCGGCGAAGCGGGCCGGCATGCTGAGCACGTCGAAGTCCTCCGGGCGGACCTGGTCCAACTCCGACCAGTCCAGCGGGGCGGAGACCAGCGCGGCCGGCGTCGGCCGGATCGAGTACGCCGAGGTCATCGTGTGGTCCCGGGCCATCTGGTTGTAGTCCACGAAGACCGGCCGGTCCCGCTGCTCGCGCCACCAGGTGGTGGTGACCAGGTCCGGCAGCCGGCGCTGCATCTCCCGGCCCAGCGCGAGCACCGCCCGACGGCAGTCACCGAAGCTCCACCGCGGCTCGATCGACAGGTAGACGTGCAGACCCCGACCGCCGGTGGTCTTCGGGTAACCGGTCATGCCCAGCTCGGCGAGGAACGCCCGCACCTCGTGCGCCACCGGCACCACCTGCTCGAACCCGACGCCGGGCATCGGGTCCAGGTCGATGCGCAGCTGGTCGGGGCGTTCCACGTCGGAGGCGGTGACCGGCCACGGGTGGAACCGCAGGGTGCCCAGGTTGGCCGCCCAGATGACCACGGCCAGCTCACTCGGCGCGACCTCGTCGGCGGTACGGCCACTGGGGAAGGTGATGTGCGCGGTCCGCACCCACTCGGGAGCGCCCGCCGGCAGCCGCTTCTGGTAGAACGCGTCGCCCCGGTTGGTCTGTCGGGTGGCGATCGTCGCGCCCTCGAAGACACCGCGGGGCCAGCGTTCCAGCATGGTCGGCCGATCGCGCAGCGCGCGCAGGATGCCGTCGCCCACGGCCAGGAAGTAGCGGACCACGTCCAGCTTGGTCAGCCCACGCTCCGGAAAGTACGGCTTGTCAGGGCTGGAGACGCGGACCAGCCGCTCCCCCACCTGGATCTCCTCCGCCGCCGTGGCCACGTCCTGAGGGTACGACGCACAAGCGCGCCGAACGGCCACCGGCGCGGCGGCGGAGCCGACCTTTGTCGGCGGCGATGACGCGCTCGGAGTCAGCTGAGCAGCAGCACGCCGACCACGATCAGCGGCAGCCCGACGAAGAGGAAGATGCCGACCCCGGTGAGCACGCGCCCACCGCTGGCCGTCTCCTGCTCTGGTCCGACGCCGAAGGTGGCGCGCGGGCCGAGCATGCCGATCCGACTCAGCGTCAGGTCGCCGGTGATGCCGAGGAGCCCGCCCACCACAACCAGCCCGATGCCCAGCCGAGCGGTGTAGTCACCGCCAGCGACCGCCACCCAGACCATTGCCGCGACCGCGACCAGCGCCCCGACCACCACGAACAACAGGAGCGCTTCCCGCAGACCCCGCAGCACCGTCATAGTCGACCCCCCGTCGTCCGGCGCACATTGTTTCGCATCACCAGGTCGCGGCGCTGCCCCGAAACCGACAGCGGAGACCGGACACGGTTACCGTCGGCGGCGCCCGGGTAGGGGGGCCGCATGGCGGAACTGGCAACCCTCTGGATCGTCCGGCACGGCGAGAGCACCGCGAACGTCGCGGCGACGCACGCCGAGGCGTCGGGCGCGGAGCTGATCGATCTCACCCACCGCGACGCCGACGTGCCGCTCTCCGCGACCGGCGAGGACCAGGCTCGGGCGACCGGCCGTTGGCTGGCCGAGCTGCCGGACGCGAAGCGCCCGGACGTGGCGGTGGTGTCGCCGTACCTGCGGGCGGTGCAGACCTCCCGGTTGGCGCTGGCCGGCACCGACATCCCCGTGCACCGGGACGAGCGGCTGCGCGACCGTGAGCTGGGCATCCTCGACGGGCTGACCGGGCACGGGGTGCGGCGGCGGTACCCGGACGAGGCCGACCGTCGGGAGCGGTTGGGCAAGTTCTACTACCGGCCGCCGGGCGGGGAGTCCTGGACCGACGTGGCGTTGCGGCTGCGGACGCTGCTGGGCGACCTGCGCCGCGACCACGAGGGCTGCCGGGTGCTGCTCTTCGGCCACGACGCGCTGGTCTTCCTGCTTCGCTATCTGGTGGAGGGGTTGACCGAGGATGAGCTGATGGCGCTCACCCGGCAGCAGGTGATCGCCAACTGCTCGATCACCGAGTGGTCGGCCGATGCCGAGGGCCGACTCGCGCTCACCACCTTCAACGATGTCGAGCACCTGCGTCAGCAGGGCGCCCAGCCAACCAGGGAGGACGAGATCCATGCCGAGCCGGTCTGAGGTGAAGGTGATCACCCCGGGGTTGCTGCGGGACTGGGCGCTGCCGGTGCCGGTCGGTGGGAAGGAGAGCCGGGGCACCGTGCTCGTGGTCGGCGGCTCCCGCTTCACGCCGGGCGCGGTGCTGCTCGCCGGGGTGGCCGCGTTGCGCGCCGGCGCCGGGGTGCTCCAGCTCGCCGCCGCCGAGTCCACCGCCGCCGCGCTGAGCATCCAGGTGCCCGAGGCGCTGGTGGTCGGTCTGCCGGAGACCGCCGACGGCGCGGTGGCCGCCGACCGGGACGGCCAACTCGGTGAGCTGGTCGGGCAGGCCGACGTGGTGACGCTCGGCCCCGGGTTGAAGGCGATCGACGAGACCAACCGCCTGCTGGCCCTGGTCCTGGAGGCGGCCCGGCCGGACACGTCGCTGGTGCTCGACGCGTACGCCCTCGGCGCGCTCAGCCACGCACCGGACCTGCTGGTCGGCTCGGGCCGGCCGGTGGTGCTCACCCCCAACGTCACCGAGGCCGAGCACCTGCTCGGGCGGGAACCGGGCGACGACCTGGACGCCGAGGCGGCCGAGCTGGCCGCCCGGTACGAGGCGGTCGTGTCGCTGTACGGGCACGTGGCCGCCCCGGACGGGCGGGGTTGGCGGGAGGAGAGCGGCGATGCCGGGCTGGGCACCTCCGGCAGCGGGGACGTGCTCGCCGGGTTGTTGGCGGGGCTGCTGTCCCGGGGTGCCGATCCGGCGCAGGCGGCCTGCTGGGGTTCGTTCGCGCACTCGGTGAGCGGCCAACGACTGATCCCCCGCTACGGCCGGATCGGTTTCCTGGCCCGGGAGTTGCTCGACGAGATCCCCCGCACCCTGGCCATGGTCTGATCGGGCCGGGCCCTTCGTCGAGCCTCGGCGGAGCTCCGCTGGAGGGCGGCCCGAACGGTCGGGCCCGTACCGGTACGATCGTCGCGGGCCGTTACTGGCGCGTGGGGATGGAGAACCATCGGGGAGCGGCCTCGTCACGTGGACGTTTGCCGAGCGCCTGGGCCTTCCCGCACGTCTGTTGGAGGTCGCATGTCCCGCAACGCCGAGTCCACCGCATTCCGGAGCGCCCTTGAGGTGATCCGGGCTGTCGAGCCGCGGGTCGCCGACGCCATCGGCGCCGAGCTGACCGACCAGCGGGAGTCACTCAAGCTGATCGCCAGCGAGAACTACGCCTCCCCGGCGACCCTGCTGGCGATGGGCAACTGGTTCAGCGACAAGTACGCCGAGGGCACCGTCGGCCGCCGCTTCTACGCCGGCTGCCAGAACGTCGACACCGTCGAGGCGCTGGCCGCCGAGCACGCCCGGGAGCTGTTCGGCGCCGCGCACGCGTACGTGCAGCCGCACTCGGGCATCGACGCCAACCTGGTCGCGTTCTGGGCGGTGCTGGCCGACCGGGTGGAGTCCCCCGCCCTGAAGAAGGCCCAGGTCCGCCAGGTCAACGACCTCACCGAGGCCGACTGGTTCGCGCTGCGCCGCGAGCTGGGCAACCAGCGGATGCTCGGCATGTCGCTGGACGCCGGCGGTCACCTCACCCACGGCTTCCGGCCGAACATCTCCGGCAAGATGTTCGACCAGCGCAGCTACGGCACCGACCCGGAGACCGGCCTGATCGACTACGACCGGGTGGCCGAGGCGGCTCGCGAGTTCAAGCCGTTGATCCTGGTGGGCGGCTACTCGGCGTACCCCCGGAAGGTGAACTTCCGGATCCTGCGCGAGATCGCCGACTCGGTCGGCGCCACCTTCATGGTCGACATGGCGCACTTCGCGGGCCTGGTGGCCGGCAAGGTGTTCACCGGCGACTTCGACCCGGTGCCGCACGCGCACATCGTCACGACCACCACACACAAGTCGTTGCGCGGTCCGCGTGGCGGCATGGTCCTCTGCCAGCCGGAGCTGGCCGACCAGGTGGACCGGGGCTGCCCGATGGTGCTCGGCGGTCCGCTGCCGCACGTGATGGCCGCCAAGGCGGTCGCGCTCGCCGAGGCCCGCCGGCCCGACTTCGCCGACTACGCCCAGCGGATCGTCGACAACGCGCAGGCGCTCGCCGAGGGGCTGCTGAGTCGGGGCGCGAAGCTGGTCACCGGTGGCACCGACAACCACCTGGTGCTGATCGACGTGTCCGGCTACGGGCTCACCGGCCGGCAGGCCGAGCAGGCCCTGCTCGACTCGGGCATCGTCACCAACCGCAACTCGGTCCCGCAGGACCCGAACGGGGCCTGGTACACGTCCGGCATCCGGATCGGCACCCCGGCGCTGACCACCCGGGGCCTCGGCACCGCCGAGATGGACCAGACCGCCGAGCTGATCCACACCGTGCTGACCCAGACCACCGCCGGCGCCAACGCCGACGGCACCCCGTCGAAGGCGAAGTACACCCTGGACCCCGGCCTGGCCGACAAGGTCGCCCGCCAGGCAACCGACCTGCTGGCCACGCACCCCCTCTACCCGGGCGTCGACCTGAGCTAGCTAGCCGCGCTCCCGTCGATCATGGAATTGTGGTGCCCGAATCAGGGCGGTTAGCGGCATTTGCCCACCACCACAACTCCATGATCGACGCGGGGGTTCGACCCTCAGGCAATCGGGCGCTTCAGGTGGTAGCGGTGGACTTCGGTGCTGCCCTGGACGTTGTTGACGTCCTCGGCGGCGGAGACCAGCTCCCACCCTTCCCGGCCGGCACGGTTGAGGTGCGCGATGGCGGTGTCGCCGTAGGCGGTGATGTCCTTGCGTGACCCGTCCGGGGCGTACCAGACGAACGAGACGTGAAAATTGCGGCCCTGTCCCTGATAGCGGCGGACGAGCAGGGCGTACTCCCAGGCAACCATGCGGCCTATTATGACCGTCCACCCAGGACGGCGGCACGCGGGTCGTCGCGCATTGCCATCCGATGAACGCGGTGTGTCAACCCGGGCGGCGCGTCACCTCGTCGGTGATCAGCGCCGCCAGCCGGTCCAGCCCGACGTCGATCTGCTCCGGGGTGACCGCGCTGACCGACAACCGCAACGCGCGAACCGGCACGGTGTCGTCGTAGAAGTGCGCCATCGGCGTCCACAGCACCCCGTAGTCGCGCGCCGAACGGTCCAGCAGCGCGTCGTCGACCGGGAACGGCACTGTCACCACCACGAAGAACCCACCGGCCGGCACCGTCCACCGCACCAACGCCGCGCCGTCCGCCCCGGGCGGGAACCGCCGGGCCAGGCCGGCCACCAGGTGGCGCAGATTCCGGGTGTACGCGGACCGCTCCCGGGTGTTCGCGGCCACCAGGCTGCACCCGTGCTCCAGCAGCCGGCCGCCGATCACCGCCTGCGCGATCGGCGACGTGTTCACAGTGACCATGCTCTTGATCATGGCGAGCTGGTCGGCGAGCGGGCCGACCCGCCCGCCCGGACCGGCCACCCGCTGGTCGGCGACGACGTACCCGACCCGCGCGCCGGGGAGCACGGTCTTGGCGAACGAGCCGAGGTAGACGACCCGCCGCCCGGTGTCCAACGCCTTGAGGGTGGGCGGGCGCGGCCCGTCGTCACTGTGGAACAGGCCGTACGGGTTGTCCTCCAACAGCAGCAGATCCTCCTGCCCGGCCAGCTCCAGCAGTCGCCGGCGGTGGGCGGTGTCGATGCTGGCCCCGGAGGGGTTGGCGAAGTCCGGCATCAGGTAGCAGGCGCGCGGGCGCAGCCCCGCCTCCCGGGCCCGGCGTACCTGAGCGGCCAGGTCGACCAGATCGACCCCGGACGACCCGCCGGCGACCGGCCACACCGGCAGATCCACCAGGCGGGCCGCCCCGGTCAGCCCGACGTAGGTCGGGGCGACCGCGAGCAGCACATCGGTCGGCCCGGCCCGCAACGCCCGCAGCACCAGGAACATCGCCTCCTGGCAGCCGACGGTCACCACGACGTGCTCCGGGTCGACGGTGATTCCCTCGTCGACGGCGAGGTTGCGGGCGATCAGGTGGTGCACGATGCCCTTGGTCCGGCCGTACTGGAGCAGCAGTCGCCGGGCCTGCTCGGGTGGGTGCCCCAGGTCGTCGACGAGGTGCCGGTGGAAGGTGTCCAGGTGCCGGTGCACCGCCGCGAGGTCGAAGAACTCCTCGTACGGCCGGCCGGCCGCGAGGGACACCGCCGCCGGATAGCGTTCGGACACCTCGTTGAGGAAATTCATCGAGGTCAGCGCCGGATCGCCGAGGGCCGGGTGCAGGTCGGCGACGGTCAGGTCGACCGGTTCGGTGGCAATCACCCGCAACCCACCCGGAGGGTGCGCAGCTCGCCGGCCGCCACCGGATCGGCGCAGCCGGCCAGGGTGAGCGCATCGGTCAGCTCGGCGGCGAGCAGCGCCAACGCGTCCCGGGCGGCCGGTTCGCCACCGACGGCCAGCGCCCAGAACAGCGGTCGGCCGACCAGCACCCCGGCCGCGCCCAACGCCAGCGCCCGCAGCACGTCGGTGCCGCCCCGGATGCCGCTGTCCAGCAACACCTGGCAGCCGTCACCGACCGCGTCGACGACCTCCGGCAGCATGGTGACGCTCGCCGGTGAGCCGTCCAGTTGCCGCCCGCCGTGGTTGGAGACGACCACCGCGTCCGCGCCGACCCGTACCGCCTCGGTCGCGTCGCGCGGGTCCAGCAGCCCCTTCACCACCAGCGGCAGGTCGACCTGCGCACGCAGCCAGGCCAGGTCCGCCCAGCGCAGCGCCGGCGCGAACGACGCGGCGGTGTGCGAGGCGATCGCGGACACCCCGGGCGCACCGGAGTGGGCCAGCGCGTCGCGACCCTCGGGGAGGTTCGCGGCGACCACATCGGCCGGCAGCCGGAACGCGTTGCGCAGGTCCCGGGGACGTCGGCCGAGCACCGGGACGTCCACGGTGACCACCAGCGCCCGGCACCCGGCCGCGACGACCCGGTCCAGCAGGTCCCGGACGAGAGCCCGGTCGCGCAGCCAGTAGAGCTGGAACCAGACGTCCGCGCCCACCCCGGTGACCTGTTCGATGGGGGTGCTGCCCAGCGTGCTCGCCAGGTACGGGATCCCGGCCGCGCCGGCCGCCGCCGCCAGCCCCAGCTCCCCGTCCGGGTGCACCAGCCGCTGGTACGCCATCGGCGCCACCCCGACCGGCATGGCGTACCGACGGCCGAGCAGGTGGGTGCCGAGGTCGACGGTGTCCACCCCGCGCAGCACCCGGGGCAGCACCGCGACCCGGTCCAGCGCGTGCCGGTTCGCGGCGAGGGTCACCTCGGACGCGCTGCCGCCGGCCAGGTAGTCCCACACGTCCGGCGGCAACACGGCGCGGGCCCGCTCGGCGTAGTCGGCGAGCGACACGGCCGGCGGGTCGGCCGGCGCCGGCTCACCCATCGCCGCCCCCGGGCCCGTCGCGGCCGGCTCATCCACCTCGTTCGGCCGGGCGGCATCGGCAGCCTCGGCCGGCCCGGTCGACAGGCCGAAGTGCTCGCGGAGGAACGCCGCCGCGCTCCGCTGCGCCCGCCGCCCGTCGGTGAAGGTTCCCGGCATGGCGAAGAACCCGTGGATCATGCCCGGGTAGTGCTCCAGCCGGGTGGCCACGCCGGCGTCGCGCAGCCGCTCGGCGTACCGCTGCCCCTCGGCCCGGAGCGGGTCCAGTTCGGCGGTGATCACCAGCGCCGGTGGCAGCCCGGACAGGTCGTCGGCGAGCAGTGGCGACGCGAGCGGATCCCGGGCGTGCCCCGGGTCGGCCAGGTAGTGCGTCCGGTACCAGGCGACCGAACGGCGGTTGAACAGCGCCGGGTCGTCGTCACCGGCCGGGTCGCCGCTCTGGTCGGTGTTCGGGTAGACCAGCAGTTGCGCGGCGAGCGGAGGCCCGTCCGTACGGCTGAGCAGGGTGACCGCGGCGGCCAGGTTGCCGCCGGCGCTGTCCCCACCCACCGCCAGCCGGGTCGGGTCCACGCCCAGCTCGTCGGCGTGCCGGGCGATCCACGAGGTGGCGGCGTGGCAGTCGTGCACCGCCGCCGGGAAGGGGTGCTCCGGGGCCAGACGGTAGCCGACGGTGATCACCTGACAGGGCACGGCGTTGGCCAGCCGCCGGCAGATGCCGTCGGCGGTGTCGATGCTGCCCAGCGTCCAGCCGCCGCCGAAGAAGTACAGCAGGGTGGGCAGCGGACCCGACCCGGTCGGCCGGTACACCCGCAGCGGCAACTCCCCGGCGGGGCCGGGGATGCGCTCGTCGCGTACCTCGGTCACCGGCTCGACCGCGCCGGTGCCGGCGCGGATCGCGGCCAGGTCCGCGGCGCGCGCCTCGGCGAGGGTCTGTGCGTACAGCGGCGGGGTGCCGGCCGCGGCACGAGCCGCCCGGTACGCCACCACCTCCGGGTGCAGCGCCATGTCGCTCCTATCCACCGGTGCTGACCAGCAGCTTGTCGATACCGCGCAAGAATAGGCTGCCGCTGTACGTCGGTGTCTCGGTGACCGTCAGCGCGGGGAACCGGGCGAACAGCCGGGGTAGCGCGAGGCGACCCTCCAACCGCGACACCGCCGCGCCGAGGCAGAAGTGCAGACCCACCCCGAAGGCCAGCGACGGGGGGCCGGGACGGGTCGGGTCGAAGGTGTCCGGGGCCGGGAAGCGGGCCGGGTCCCGGTTGGCCGCCCCGATCATGATCAGCACGTTGTCGTCAGTGGCGACCGGCACACCGTCCAGCACGGTGTCGACCGGCGCGGCGCGGGCCAGGAAGTGCACCGGGCTCGCCAGCCGCAGCACCTCGTCGACGCAGCCCTGCGCCAACGTGGCGTCGGTGGGCAGCGCCGCGACCGTCTCCGGATGGTCCAGCAGCAACGGCAGTCCGTTGCCGAACATGTAGACGGTGGTGACGAAGCTGGCGTTGAACAGCACGATCAGGTTGCTGACCAACTCCTCCTCGGTCAGCTCCACCTCCCCCGAGTCGAGCGCCTCGACCAACCCGCTGAGCAGGTCGTCGCCGGGCACCCGGCGGCGGTGCGCGAGCAGCTCCCGGTAGAAGACCCGCAACTCCCGCGCGGCGGTGTTGGCCGCGGCCAGCCGCTGCGGGGTCTTCCCCGCCACGTCCAGGAACTCGTCGATCCACTCCACCCGCTCGCGGTACCACGGCAACTCCGCGGCCGGAATGCCGATGAACTCGGCCATCACCAGGGCCGGGATCGGGTACGCGAAGTCGGCCACGAAGTCGACCACGTCCTCCCCGGCGTCGGCCATCCGGTCCAGCAGCTCGTCGACCACCCGCATGATCACCGGTTCCAGCGCGCCGAGCCGGCGGGGTGTGAAGGTGCGGGAGAAGACGTGCCGCATCCGGGTGTGATCGGGCGGGTTGATGAACATCATCGAGGTCTGGAAGGTACGCAGAATCTCCTGCTCCTCCCAACCCGGCGGCGGCTGCTTCGTCCACTCCGGATCGCGCAGCAACCCGTCGATCAGGTCGTAGCCGACCGCGACCGCGGCCACCGTACGGTGCTCGGCGCGCGCCGGCACCGCGCTGATCGGGCCGAGCCGGTGCAGCTGCGCGTACCACGGGTACGGATCCTGTCTGCCCTGCTCGCTGTACAGACCGGTGAGTATCTCCTCCACGTCCACGGCCAACTCCTCCCCAGGATGTCGGTGGCCGGGGACGACGGGGATCGCCCGTCGTCCCCGACCGGTGTCACAGGTCGAGCAGCCGCAGCGGCACGGCGTTGGCCAGTGCCTGGTTGCCGGCGTCGTTCGGGTGGATGTGGTCCCCCGAGTCGTACGCGGGCAGCAGCTGGCTGGGCCGGGCCGGGTCACGCAGCACCCGGTCGAAGTCGAGCAGCCCGTCGAACTCCCGACTGCCACGCAGGTACGCGTTCACCGCCTGCCGGGTGGCCTCCTTCTGCGGCGTCCACACGCCCGGCGCGCCGTGCCCCTCGTACGGCGTCAGGGTGGCCACCAGGCTGGTCAGCCCGCGCTGCTGGAGCTGCTGGTTGATCTGGCGCAGGGTGGCGATGATCGCCTCGGGTGTGTCGTTCGACATCCAGATGTCGTTGATGCCCAGGTGGGTGACGACGGTCCGCACCCCGGTCTGGCCGAAGACGTCCTCGTTGAGCCGGGCCGCCGCGTTCGGGCCGAGCTGGTAATAACCCGGGTAGTTGCCGTCGCCCGGCTCGGTGCCCTCGTGGTTCAGCCGGTTGCCGGCCAGACTCAGGTTGAGCACGCCCGGGGTGCGCTTGTCCGGCCGGTCGGCGAGCAGCCGGTCGGAGAGCAGGTCGGGCCAGCGCCGGTTGGCGTTGACGGTGCTGCCGTTGCCGTCACCGATGGAGTCGCTGAGCACGACCAGCGCTCCCGGGCTGCCCTTGCGCTGCACGTCGATGCCGGAGAGGAAGAACCAGCAGCAGGTGGGACGGATGGTGAACCCGGTGCCCTCGGCCGCCCCGGTCAGATCCCCCGCGCCGATGAAGTTGGCCTGCTGGGACTGCCCGTGGAACGTGGTCGGGCCGGTCGGCGTCGGGAAGTGCACGGTGAGCACCAGGTCGCTGTCGTCCGCGACCGGGAAGGTCAACGGGTCGCTGAGCAGCTCCGCCCCCCGGTTCATGGTCGCCGTGGTGGCACCGGTGAAGGTCAGCGGGCGTACCGACGCCGCGTCGATGTCGGAGAGGTCGTCGGGGGTCGCGGTGTTCGGCCGGGCGACGGTGGCCCGACCGACAGTGACCGCCTGCTCCCCGTACAGATTGCTCAGGCGTACCCGCAGCGCCGGGCCGCCCACCGAGACGTGCACGATCATCCGCACGCTCTGGTTGCTGAGACCGGTGTTGGTCAACCCGACCGAGTTGCCTCGGGTGACCGCGGTGGCCCAGCTGCCCGCCCACTCGGCGCGGTCGGGTCGGCCGGCGGCGGTGCCGGACGGACCGGCGCTGGCGACGACGGCGGGTGCGCCGGCGACCAACAGCGCGGCCGCGGCGGCGATGACAGGCCATCTCTTCGGGGTTGCCGTTGCCATGGAACCTCCATCGTGTGGCAGCCCAGGGCCGTCCGCTGACGGCGCCCGCCTGGACGATGGTCCAGAAACCTAGCCGCCGCCGCTGACGGGCGTCAATCAACCTGATCGACGCCATCAAATGTCCGGCGGGCCGCTCGGATCGCCCACTCGGCACGGTTCCGACCAGCCGTTTCCGGCCTACGCTTCCAGGCGGCGGCGGTGCGGTCGCCCAAGCGCGCCACCGTCGCGTCGTTCCCGGGAGTGCCCGGGGACCGCCGCTTTCTCGGATGGGGGCTGCCGGATGACTGACGGACCCGGGCACACGACCTACGTGGACAGGGTGTTGGACCTCTTCGCCGAATTCGGCGACCGGGAGGCGTTGGTCGGCGGTGGTCGCCGCCTGACGTACACCGAGGCCGCCGCGCTGGTCCGGGCGATGGCCGCGACGTTGACCCGGCACGGCGTACGGCCCGGGTCGGCGGTGCTGGTGACGGTCGCGAACGCGGTGGAGGGCCCGCTGCTGCAACTCGCCCTGCATCTGCTCGGCTGCCGGACGATGTGGGTCGCCCCGGTGACCGCGCGCCGGGAGGTCGACGAGTTCATCCGGTTGGCCCGCCCGGACGCCCTGGTCTACGACGCCCGGGACCGGGCCAGCCTGGGCCCGGAGTTGGCCGCCGCGCTGCCCGGCACACCGGTGTGCTGTCTGGGCGCGGGCGGCGCCGGCCCGGACCTCACCGCCGACGCCGACGTGACGGACCTGCCGATGTCCGTGCCGGCGCCCGAGTCGTTCCTCCAGACCAGCGGCACCACCGGAAGCCCCAAGCTGGTGCACCACCGGGAGAGCTTCTACGCCCAGATCCTCGCCCTGGCCGCCGACTTCCGCGCCGCCGGGTTCCCGCTGCTGCGGCACCTGTCGCACTCACCGATGTGGCTGGCCAGTGGGCAGATCACCACACTGTTCAACCTGTTCACCGGTGGGGTGCTGTTCCTGCGCGACGACTGGGACCCGGTGGCCTTCGTGGACATCGTGCAGCGGGAGCGAATCAATTCGACCTTCGTCACCCCGCCGATGCTCTACGAGGTGTTGGACCACCCGGCGCTGGTCGGCGCGGACTTCTCCGCCATGTTCATGTTCAACGTGGGCGCCGGTCCCGCCGCGCCCGCCCGGCTGCGCCAGGCCATCGCGCGGTTCGGCCCGGTGCTGCGCATCGTGTACGGCCTCAGCGAGGCGGTGGTGATCACCGCGCTGCCCGGGTTGACCGACGATCCGGAGCACCCGGAGCGGCTGCGCTCCTGCGGGCGGCCCTACGGCGACGTTCGCATCGAGATCCGCGACGACGACGGGACGGTACTGCCGACCGGCCGCGACGGCGAGGTGTGGGTGCACACCCGACTGAGCTTCGCCGGCTACCACGGTCAGCCGGAGCTGACCGCGCAGACGCTCGTCGACGGTTGGGTACGCACCCGCGACATCGGCCACCTCGACGACGACGGCTACCTCTACCTGGTCGACCGGGCGCACGACATGATCGTCACGCATCGACGGAACTGGGCGATCTTCTGCCGTCCCATCGAGGACGTGCTGATCGGGCACCCGCAGGTACGGGCCGCCGCCGTGATCGGCGTGCCGGACGAGACGGTAGGCGAGGTCCCGTACGCGTACGTGGTGCTCGGGCCGGGCGCGACGGTCACCGGGGCGGAGCTGATCGACCTGGTGACCGCGGAGCTCAACGAGATGTGGGCGCCGGCCGCTGTGGAGTTCGTCGACCGGCTGCCGGTGAACCGGTCGATGAAGGTGGACAAGCGGGCGCTGCGCGAGCGGTACGCGGCCCGTCGGGCGGCGGCGGTCGGGGCGTGACCCCCCGCCGGCAACTGGTCGTCCTGGTCAGCGCGGACCTGATCTCCAACCTGGGCACCCGCATCTCCGTGGTGACCATTCCGTGGCTGGTGCTGGTCACCACCGGCAGCCCCGCCAAGATGGGCCTGGTCGCCTTCGCCGAGACCCTGCCGTACCTGCTGTCCAGCGCGTTGGGCACGCCCTGGGCGGACCGGATCGGCCTACGCCGTACCTCGATTCTCTGCGACACGGGCAGCGCGGTGGCGATGGTCGTCGTGGCGCTGACCCCGTGGTTGGGTTTCGCCCCGTTGGTGGCGCTGGTCGCGGTGGCCGGCGCGCTGCGCGGCATCGGGGACCGGGTGAAGCACGTGATGTTCCGCCCGGTCGCGGAGGCCGCCGGGGTGCCGCTGATCCGGCTGACCTCCGCGTACGACGGGCTCAGCCGGGTGGTGACCCTGTTCGGCGCCGCCGTGGGCGGCCTGCTGATCGCCGCGTTCGGGGTGACCGAGGCGATCCTCATCGACGCGGCCAGCTTCGGCGTCTGCGCGCTGCTCATCGGCGTCCTGGTCCGCCCGCCGGCCGCCCCGACACCACCCGGCCAGCCGGAGAGCTACCTGCGTGCGTTGCGAGGCGGCTTCAGCTACCTGAGTCGGGACCGGCCGCTGCTCGGCATGCTCACCGTCATCTCGGCGCTGAACATGGTGGCCAACGCCAGCGTGGCCGTCTACATCCCGGTCTGGGTCGCCCGGGAGCTGCACGGCCCGAGCGGTCTCGGCCTGGTGCTGGCCGCGTTCTCGGCGGGCGCGCTGCTGGGCAACCTGGTGTTCACCGCGCTCGGGCCCCGGCTGCCCCGACGGCTGACGTTCCTGCTCGGCGCGCTGGTCGCCGGAACGCCCCGGCTGGTGGCGCTGGCGATCAGCGACGAACTGCCGGTGGTGCTCCTGGTGACGTTCCTGTCCGGGATCGGCATCGCGGCGGTCAACCCGCTGCTCGGGGTGGCGCTCTACGAGCGGGTGCCGCCGGAGTTGCAGACCCGCGTGATCGGCATCGCCGGTTCGTTGGCGTTCATCGGGTTGCCGGTCGGCGCGCTGCTCGGCGGCTGGTCGGTGGACGCGCTGGGGCTCACCCCGGCCCTGCTGACCATGGCGGCGGCGTGCCTGGCGGTCACCGCGTACCCACTGCTGAACAGGGCGGCCGACCCGGAGACACCCGCGCGGCCCAGCCCTGTCGCCACCCCGTAAATCCGTTGCGGGCCCGGCGCGACTGCCGCAGGCTCGGATCGATGAGCGAAGCGACCACGTACGGCGTGCCGGAGACCAACGACGCCGTGGCCGACCGGATCGACGTGGCCCTGGTCCGCCGACTGGTGGCCGAGCAGTTCCCCCAGTGGGCGCAGCTGACGGCACGCCCCGTCGAGGTCGACGGCTGGGACAACCGCACGTTCCACCTGGGCGCGGAGATGACCGCGCGGCTGCCCAGCGGCGCCGGGTACGCCCTCCAGGTCGCCAAGGAGCAGCGGTGGCTGCCGATGCTCGGGCCGCAGCTGCCGGTGCAGATCCCCACGCCACTGGCACACGGCCGGCCCGGGGCCGGTTACCCGTACCCGTGGTCGGTCTACCGCTGGATCGACGGGCGGACGGCCCGGCCCGAGCGGATCGACGACCTGACCCGGTTCGCCACCGACCTCGCCGCCTTCCTGCGTGCCCTGCGCGGCGCGGACGCCACCGACGGCCCGGTGGCCGGGCCGCACAGCGCCTGGCGGGGCGGCCCGCTGTCCACCTACGACGCGGAAACCCGGGCGGCGATCGACACGCACCGCCGGCGGGTGCCCGTCGACACCGTCACCGGCATCTGGCAGGCCGCCCTCGACGCCACCTGGACCGGGCCGGCGGTCTGGTTCCACGGCGACGTCGCGGAGGGCAACCTGCTGGTCCGCGACGGTCGGCTCGCCGCCGTCATCGACTTCGGCTGCTCCGGCGTGGGCGACCCCGCCTGCGACACCGTGATCGCCTGGACCCTGCTGCACGGCCCGAGCCGGGCAGCCTTCCGCGCCGCGCTCGGCCTGGACGACGCCACCTGGGCCCGGGGACGAGGCTGGGCGCTGTGGAAGGCGCTCATCACCCTCGACGATCCCGACCCGGCCAAGGCCGCCGGGGCCCGACACGTGCTAGGTGAGCTTCTCGCCGAGCAGAGCGTGGCCCGCTGAGCCCACACCGGAGGGCCGTCAGCGGCCGGCCCGTGCCCGGGACGCCAATCCGACACCGCCCGCGGTGTTCGTCGGACGTTCGGCTGCTGGCCGCGTGGGCGTCGACGCGGGCGGCTACCGTCGGCCGTCGTCACCGCACCTGGAGGCCGCCGCGTATGACGTCGTCACCCACCCGTCGCCTCACCGCCGAGGTCACCGATGTGCGCCGGATCGGCGACAACGCGCCGCACAGCGCGTTCACCGACCTCATCCGGTACGCCGGACAGTGGTTCTGCGCCTTCCGCGAGGCACGCACCCACCTCAGCGGCGACGGCGTACTCCGGGTGCTGACCTCGACCGACGGTCGGTCATGGACCCGCGCGGCCGTCATCCGGCAGGCCGGCGTCGACCTGCGCGACCCGCGCTTCGTCGCGCGACCCGACGGGCGGCTGCAACTGCTCGCGGCGGCCGCCATCGGCGAGGCCACCAAGACGTTCCAGACGGTGACCTGGCTCTCCACCGACGGGCACGGCTGGGGCGATCCGACAGCGGTGGGTGAGCCGAGCGTCTGGGTGTGGCGGGCGGCCTGGCACGACGACGCGATGTACGGCGTCGGCTACGCCACCCGGGAGCCGAGGTTCGCCCGGCTCTACCGCAGCACCGACGGGGTCGACCTGCGGCCGTGGGTGCCGACGCTGTTCGAGAACGGGTACCCCAACGAGTCCGGTCTGGTCTTCGCCCCGGACGGCACCGCCCACTGCCTGCTGCGGCGCGACACGGCCGGTGCGAGCGCGCAGCTCGGCCGGGCCGTGCCGCCGTACCGGGACTGGACCTGGACCGACCTGGGTGTCCAGGTGGGCGGGCCGACGCTGCTCCTGCTGCCCGACGGGCGGCTGCTGGCCGGGGTACGCCTGCACGACGGGGAGATCCGTACCGCGATCTGTGTCGTCGACCCGGACCGGGGCGAGTTGACCGAGCTGGTCGCGCTGCCGTCCGGCGGCGACACCAGCTACCCCGGTCTGGTCTGGCACGACGACCTGCTGTGGGTGAGCTACTACTCGTCGCACGAGAGGCCGACCTGTGTCTACCTGGCCAAGGTCAGCCTGACCGGCTGAGCCTGGCCGGGCCGCCCGACGGTCGGTTAGCGTGCCCGCATGCCATCGACGCTCACCGAATCGACGGACCCGTACTGCCTGCGCCCTGGGGAGGCCGCCGAGCTGCTGCGCGGGCACCCGTGGCGGCGGTTCGTGGCGCTCGGCGACAGCGTCGTGGAGGGCATGTGTGAGCCGACACCGGGCTACCCGGACGTGCAGTGGGTCGACCGGGTCGCCGCCGAGCTGACGGCGGTACGCCCCGAGCTGGCGTACCGAAATCTGGGTCGACGCGGCCTACGCGCGCACCAGGTGCGGGCCACCCAGCTCGCCCCGGCGCTGGCCTTCGCACCGGACCTGGCGCTTGTCGTCTGCGGGGGCAACGACGCCTTCCACCCGGCGTACGACGCGGAGGCGGTGGACACCGAGCTGACCGCGATGATCACCGCGTTGCGCGACGCCGGAGCCGACGTGATCACCGTGGGCATGTTCGACGTCTCGCACAGCCCGGCGGTGCCAGAGGCGCTGCGGACCGGCCTGGGGGAACGAATGCGCCGCCTCTCCGCCCACACGGCGAAGCTGGCCGAGCACCTCGGCACGATCCACGTACACCTGACCGACCATCCGCTGACGGCCGACCCCACCCTGTACAGCACCGACGGCCGCCACGGCAGCGCCCGCAGCGACGCCGTAGCAACGACCGAAACCCTCCGCACCCTCTCCCCCCACCGCACCCGCTGACCCGTCGGTGATCAAGAGGCTTGCGTCAGCGGGGCCGGCGTGTCGTGACCGAAACCTCTTGATCAACCCGTGGGGTTAGTCGGTGAGGAGGATTCCGGTTAACAGGACGCCGTGGGCCAGGTTGAGGATGCCGTCGCAGCCGGGGTAGCCGACTCTCGCCAGGCCGCCGGAGGCTTTCCGGCCGAACAGGTACGGGGCCAGGGAGTACGGCACGTCGGCGGTGACCGTCTCACCGGTCTCGATCTGGACGAAGTCCATCGACACCCGGTCGGTCGGCAGGTACTCCTGCAGGATCGCGCCGCCCTGGTCGACGGCGGCCCGCACACCGTCGGCCCAGTCCGCCGCGCTCAACTCCGGGCCGAGCAGCACGCCGTGCCCGGCGGAGCCGTCGGCCGGCTTCGCCACCAGCGTGGCCTGCTCGGCGATCGCCCGGTCGAGCACCGCGGCGGTCAACGGCACCGTGTACGGCACATGCCGCCGGATCAGCGTCTGGTCGTCGGCGGGTAGCCCGTCCACGTCCTCCCACAGCCAGCCGAACGTGGTCTTGTTGCCGAGCAGCCAGGCCGCCGCCGACACGAACATCGGGAGGGTGCCGGCGGCGAGGGCCACTGCCACCGCGTCCAGGCCGGCGGTCGGGGTGACCCGGTTGGGCACGAACAGCCGGAACAGCGCGTCGACCGGTGCGCCGTCGACGACCAGGCGGTTGTCGGCGTCCACTGTGGCGGTGGACACCGCGGCGATGACCAGGTCGATGCCGAAGTCCCGAGCCCGGACGGCGAGAGGGTCGAGGATCCGGATGAACGTCTGCGGGTCGTCGAGGCCCGGGTAGTCGGCGTCGAAGTCCATCAGCAGCGCCACCCGGGCGCCCTCGGGCAGCCGCAACTCCTCGCGGATCGCCACGAACCGTTGGTCGAGCAGGGACGGCGCCGCCCGCACCGCCACGTCGTCGAGGATGCCCCGCTCCTGGTAGAGACGCGCGTACCGCTGGATGACGGTGTCGGCGTCGAACCCGCCGCCGAGGCTGCTGTCGATGTTGTACTCGACGAACTTCGGCACCCCGGCGGAGAAGATCACATCCGGGCGGTACGCGGCCAGCAGCGCCTCGGTCAGCGGCTCGGCCTCGTCCAGCAGCCGGGTCTCCCCCGCCGGTACGCCGAGCAGCCGGCGCAGCTCACCGGCGGTGCCGGCCCGACGACGGCAGGCGTCGAGGATGAGCTGGGCGAGCCGGTCGCAGACCTCGTTGAGCTCCCGCCAGGCATCGGCGGTGAGCACCGGGGGTCGGGCCAACCGCCACTGCTTGTTGTAGGTGGCCCGGCCGTGGAAGACCTGCTCCCAGGCCGCCGCGCCACTGACCACCATGGCCCGACGGGCCCGCTGCGGCAGGTCGGTCCAGGCCCGGTCGACCGCCGGCCACTGATAGTTCGGGTCGATCATGTTGAGTCCTTCATCGTCAGGTGGATGGCGGCGGCGAGCTGGTCCCGGCCGGGCTGGACGGCCCGGTCCAGTGCCGGGGCGAACGGCAGCACCGCCCCGTCCGGTCGGGTGACCCGGCGCGGTGGGGCGAGCAGCCGGACCCGCTCCACCACCGAGGCGATGATCTCGGCGGCCATGCCGCAGGAACGGTTGCCGTCGTCGAGCACCACGAGTCGCCCGGTGCGGGCGACCGACTCGGTGAGACCGTCGATGTCGAACGGGTACAGGGTGCGCGGGTCGAACACCTCCACCGAGATCTGGTCGGCCAGCTCCTCGGCCACGGCGAGCGCGTCGTGCACCAGGTGCCCGATCGCCACCACCGTCACGTCGTCGCCGAAGCGGTGGATCCGGCCCCGGCCCAGCGGCACCGGCGCCAGGTCGTCGACGTCGTCGCGGACGTCCATCGCGGCGGCCGGCGCGAACACCACCACCGGGTCGTCGTGGCGGATCGCGGTGACCAGCAGCCCGTACGCGTCGGCCGGGGTGGCCGGCACCACGGTGACCACGCCGACGTGGGCGAAGAGGCTGTACGGGTGGTCGGAGTGCTGCCCGGCCCACCCGGTACGCGAGCCGGAGCCGGGCACCAGGTAGGTGACCGGGACCGCGCACTGCCCACCGGTCATCAGCGGGAACTTGTGCGCGTGGTTGACGATCTGCTCGAAGACCAGGAACAGCAGCGACGGGATCTGGAACTCGATCACCGGCCGCAGCCCCGCCAGCGCCGCCCCGGTGGCGAAGCTGGTGAACGCCTGCTCGGACAGCGGGGTGTCGCGGACCCGCTCGGTCCCGAACCGCTTGGCCAGCCCGGTGGTCACCATCGACGCCCCGACCTGGATGTCCTCGCCGAGCAGGAACACCGCCTCGTCGCGGGCCAACTCGTCGGCGAGGGCCCGGGTGAGCGCCCGGCGGTACGACAGTCGGGGCACCTCAGCCACCTCCGGTGCGGGCGGTCATACCGCTGGCGTACAGGTGGGTCAACGCGTCGGCCGGGTCCGGTTCCGGGCTGCTCAGCGCGAACCGCACCGCCGCGTCGACTGTCGCCTCGACCTCGGCGTCCACGGCTTCCCGGTCGGCGTCGCTGAGCCGTGCACCCTGGATGCGCACCGGGTCCCGGGCCCGGCCCCGGGTCACCTCGTCGGGCGGCCGGTAGTCGAGGCGTACCGCGTGTTCGAAGGTGTGGTGGGCGTCGAAGCGGTAGGTGCGGGCCTCGATCAGCTCGGGGCCGCCGCCGGCGCGCATCCGGTCGACGGCGGCGGACGCGGCGACGCGTACCGTCTCGGGGTCCTGGCCGTCGACCTGCACGGCCGGGATGCCGAACGCGGCGGCGCGGCCGGCGATGCTGCCGGCCACCGCGCCGGCGACCGGCATGGTGGTGGCGTAGCCGTTGTTCTCGCAGACGAACAGCACCGGCACCCGCCAGAGCGCGGCCAGGTTGAACGCCTCCAACAGCATCCCCTCGTTGACCGCGCCGTCGCCGAAGAAGCTCACCCCGACGGTGTCGCGGCCCCGGCGGCGGTGCGCCCAGACCGCGCCCGTGATGATCGCCCCGGAGGCGCCGACGATCGCGTTGGCGCCGAGTACGCCGATGCTCAGGTCGGCGGCGTGCATCGAGCCGCCCCGGCCGGCGTTCAGGCCGGTGACCCGGCCGCACAGCTCGGCGAGCATCCGGGCCGGGTCGGCCCCGCGGGCGAGGACGTGCCCGTGCCCACGATGGGTGCCGGCGAGCACGTCGTCGGCACCCATCGCCGCGCAGACGCCGGCGGCGATCCCCTCCTGACCGAGGTACGGGTGGATGCCGCCGACGATCTGCCCGCCGTGGACCAGCTCCACCGCCCGTTCCTCGAACCGGCGGATCAGCCGGACCGTGCGGTAGAGCCGGACCGGGTCGGCGTCGGTCACGCCGGCCCCTTGATGGCCGCCAGGATGTCGTCCCAGAGCCGGGCCCGAGCCGCCAGGGCGGTGTTCACCGTGTGGGCGCACTCCTGCCACTTGGTGTCGTCGTCGCCGCACAGGTCGGCGAGCATCTGCATGGCCATCGGGGTGTGCTGTTCGCCGTCGACCTCGATGTGCCGCTCCAGGTAGTCGACGAACGTGTGCAGCCGGTTGCTGCGCTCGTTGACCGAGACGACCTGGGTGAACATGTCCGGGATCAGGTCCTCCCGGCCGAACGCGAAGGCCGCCGCCTGGCAGTGCACCGGGGTGGACTCGATGATCTGCCAGGTGGTCGCGGCGAACCTCGCCGACGGCGCCGGCGCCCCCGCCTCGGTGAGTGCCTGGGTGACCGGTCGCCCGGCGCGCAGCAGGTCGATCAGGGCGTTCACCGCCGTGGTGTCCGCGCCCGCCTCCGCCATGCCCTGCACGTACAGCTCGAAGTGGCTGATGTAGCCGCCGCCCAACTCGTCGCTCTCCTCGACCATGACGATGTCGTTGATGAGCCGGCGGCTGCCGGTCGGGCCGGTCGGGATCCACGGCACGGTGACGCAGGTCAACTGCCGTTGCAGCGACTTCAGCAGGGACATGAAGTCCCACACCGCGAAGACGTGGTGCTCCATGAAGGTGACCAGCGCCTCGTGGGTGTCCAGGTTGGCGTAGAGCGGGTGCTTGACCACGACGTCGCGCCGGTCGGTCACCGCCCGCTCCAGCCGTTCGATGCCGGGGTGTGTCTGTCCCCAGTCGTACCGTGACATGTCAGCCTCCCTGCGGGGCGCGGTGGCGCCAGATGACCGGGCAGTAGTCGGGGTCCGCGTAGTCCGGCCGCCCGTCGTGGGTGCGGCGGACCAGCACGTCGTGGTTGTACGCGGCGAGCGTGCCGTCGGAGAGCGGATACTCCCGCCAGGCGTTGTCGCCGTCCTGCAGGTGCAGCGAGATCGCCTGTCGGGGGCGACCGCTGACGTTGGGGCCACTGCCGTGGTAGGTGCGGCAGTGGTGGAAACTCACGTGTCCCTTGGGGATCACCATCGGGATCTTGCGGATCTCCGCGCCGTTGTACGCGGCGTTCTCGGCCAGCATCTCCTCCAGCTGGCCGCGGTCCCGGTCGGCGAAGTGCCGCACCACCGTGTCGTCCGCGCCGATCTCCTTCCACCGGTGCGAGCCGTCGACCATGGTGATGGTGCCCATCTCCTCCCCGCAGTCGTGGAAGGGGATGAACGCGGTGAGCATCTTCTCCGACGACGAGGACGCCCAGTAGTGCTTGTCGAAGTGCCAGGGCACGATGTTGCTCGGCTCACCGGAGATCGGCGGCTTGTAGATCAGCGTGGACTGGAAGACGCGGATCTCGTCGGCCTGGGCGAGCCGGGCGGCGACCGCGCCGATCAGCGGCTTGCGCAGGATCGCGCCGAGGCCGTCGTGCTCGTAGTGGACGTAGTCGTTGTGCCGCTGCACCGGCCCTTTCGCGGGCTCCCAGTAGGCGAGCTTCGGTGGGCGCACCGGCAGCCGGCGGTCCCGCTCCCCGTCGTAGTAGCGCTGCGCGGCGGCGGACAGGGCGTCCACCTCGTCGTCGGTGAACAGCTTTCCCGACAGGTACCAGCCGTGCTCGGCGTAGTGCCGCACGTCGTCGTCGGAGGGCAGCAGCGCCTCCTCCTCGGCGTTCAGCACCGCTTCGTATTCGGTGGTGGTCATGCCCCAACCCCCTGCGGGGTGGCCGCCACGGCGGCCAGTTCCCGTTCCTTGGCCTCGTAGAGCGCCTTGATGTTGCCGCTGCCGAAGCCCCGCGCGCCGCGCCGCTCGATCAGCTCGAGGAAAAGCGTGCGGCGCACGTGCATCGACTCGGCGAAGATCTGCAACAGCTGACCGTCGTGGTCGGAGTCGACAAGCACGCCCAGCTCGCGCAGCCGCTCCAGCGGGGCGTCCACCCGACCGACCCGCGCCTCCAGGGCGTCGTAGTAGCTGGCGGGGGTACCGGCGAAGCGCACCCCACGTCGGCCCAGCGCCTCCACCGCGCCGACGATGTCGTCGGTGCGCAGCCCCAGGTGCTGCACTCCCCCACCGGCGTGCTGGTCGAGGAACGCGTCGATCTGCCCCGGCCGTCGGGTGCGGTCCGGCTCCAGCAGCACCACGGTGACCCGCCCGGACGGGCTCTGCACCACCTTGGAGTTCATCCCCTGCCCGTCGACCTCGATGTGCTCCTCGAAGATCTGCGCGAAGTCGAACAGCGCCTCGAAGTGCCGGACCGTCTCGTCGAGCTGGCCGGGCGGCACGCAGACCGCCAGGTGGTCGATCTCGGCGAGCACCGGTGGATGGTCGTCGTTCGCCGAGGCCGCCGGGGTGACGGCGCCGGGCAGGAACTCGGCCCGGTCGCCCCGGCGCTGCACCAGCCGGTGCCGCACGTCGGCGAAGCCGTCCACCTCGGCGATCACCACCTCGGCGTCCGCGCCGGTGCGGGTGGTCGGCGGCGTCACGCCGGTCGCGCCCCGACCCACCAGCTCGGCGTACGCGGCCGACACGTCGTCGACCTCGACCGCGACGACCGCGATGCCGTCACCGTGGCGCTGCACGTACCGCGCGGCCGGATGCTCGGCGCTCAACCCGGAGGTGAGCAGCAACCGGATGTCGCCGTGGCAGAGCAGCAGCGAGCGCTGCCCGGCCAGCCCGGTCTCCGGGCCACCCTGGCCGCAGATTTCAAAGCCGACGGCGGTGCTGAAGTAGAAGGCCGCCTGCCGGGCGTCCCCCACGTAGAGTTCGATGTGGTCGATACCACGGATGTCCATGTTCCCTGAACCCTTCCCACCCGATTCCCCCTGGGTTGCCGTCCGGGCACGCCCCGCCCGGGATGCCGCCTCGATCACCTCCTCGGCTCGGCGACGCGCGCCAGCAGCAGGCTCACGTTCTGGCCGCCGAACCCGAACGAGTTGGTGACCGCGTACTCCAGGTCGGCCTTGCGGGGTGTGCCACGGATGTGGTCCGCCGGGCAGGCTGGGTCGGGATCGTCGAGGTGGTACGTCGGCGGCAGCAGCCCCCGACCGAGCGCCAACGCGGTGGCCGCCGCCTCCAGCACCCCGGAGGCGCCGAGCAGGTGACCGGTGAGCGCCTTGGTGGAGCTGACCGGCACACCGCCGACGCCGAACACGTCGGCCAGGGCGGTGGTCTCCGCGATGTCGCCGAGCTTCGTGCCGGTGCCGTGCGCGTTGACGTAGCCGACCACCGCCGCCGGCACCCCGGCGCTGCGCAGCGCCTGGCGGATGCACGCCGCCGCGCCGGCGCCGTCCGGGCGGGGCGCGGTCGGGTGGTACGCGTCCGTCGTCGCGCCGTGGCCGGCCACCTCGGCGTACCCGGCGACGCCGCGCGCCGCGGCATGCTCGGCGCGTTCGAGCACCAGGAGCGCGGCGCCCTCGGAAAGCACGAAGCCGCTGCGGGAGGTGTCGAACGGCCGACTCGCCCGACCCGGGTCGGTGCCGGCGCGCGCCAACGCCCGCGCGTTGCCGAAGGTGTCGGCGAAAGTGGGGAAGAGCGGCGCTTCGCTGGCCCCGCAGAGCACCACGTCGACCTCTCCGGTCGCGATGAGCCGCGCCCCGTCGGCGACCGCCTGGGCACCGGAGGCGCAGGCGGTGCCGACCGACGAGCTGTAGCCCCGGATGCCGTGCGCGATGGCGATTCGCGCCGCCGGCATGTTCGGCAGGATCCCGGTGAGCAGGTACGGGCTGACCGCCGCCCGACCCCGGGCCGCCCGGGCCAGCACCTGCGACTCCAGGGTGGCCATCCCGCCGACCCCGCCGACGATCACACCGATCCGGTCGGGTTCGACGTCGCGGCCCACCTCGATGCCGGCGTCGGTGAGAGCGTCGGCCGCGGCGAGCAGGGCGAGGACGACGATCCGGTCCAGCACCCGGGTCTCCGGCCCGGACGCGACGGTCCGCGGGTCGATGTCGGGCAGCAGGCCGGCGACGTCCAGCGACTCCCGCACCGGGTGCCCCTCGGGCGGGCGGGTCAGCCCGGACCGGCCGGTGGTCAGCGCGTCGAAGGTCTCCTCGACGCCCCGCCCGACCGGAGTGAACAGACCCAGCCCCGTGATCAGGGCGCTCACGATCTCGCCTCGGTGAGGTAGCGCTCGCGCAGGACCACCTTGCGGACCTTGCCGGTCACCGTGACCGGGATGTCGGCGGAGCGCACCGGCACGACCCGGCGCAGCGTGGCGCCGACGTCCGGGCCGAGAGCGGCGCGGACCCGCTCGGTGCGGTCCTCGGCCTCGTCGGCGCCAGCGGTCAACTCCAGCAGCACGTCGGTGACCACCGCGCCGCCCTCGGCGACGATCACCACAGTGCAGTCGGTGACGTCCGGGCAGGCGGCGAGGATGCGCTCCTCGGACAGCGCCGTGTAGAAGCGCCGCCCGTTGCCGGCGTCGACCGAGTCCACCGCCCGGTCCAGGTGGTAGTAGCGGCCGTCGGGGTCGGCGCGGACCAGGTCACCGGTGAGGTACCAGCCCCGCTGCCGGAAGCGGTAGGTGGTGACCGAGTCGTTCCAGTAACCCCGGAACAGCGACGGCGAGTCGATGCCCAGGAAACCCACCTCGCCGACCGGCACCGGTTCGCCGTCGGCGTCGAGCACCGCGACCCTGGCGAACCGGTACGGGCGGCCGATGCAGCGGCCGTACCGGTCGGTGTCGGCGCGATGGGTGATGTGGAACATCGAGTGCCCCATCTCGCTGGAACCCAGCCCGTCGATGAAGACCGAGCCGGGCACCTTCACCACCCCGTCGCGGGTGACGGTGTCGTGCCCACCGACCGCGACGAGGCGGCGGATGTGCGGCTCGTGCGAGGCGTCGCCGGTGTTGAACCACAACCGCACCGAGTCCAGGTCGTACCCGGACAGGTCGAAGCGGGCCAGCTCCGCCCAGGTGACCGAGAAGCCGAACACCCCGTCGGGGCGCCAGCGTTGGATCGCGTCCAGCACCCGCTCGCCGCCCTGCTCGGAGAGCAGGAACATCTGCGCGCGATTGCCCAGCGCCTGGTTGACCATCAGCACCGTGGCGGTGTGCGGTGCGGGCAGCGCGTTGAGGATCCGGCTGGTGCCCTGCGCCTGCGGCATGGTGAGCAGGTGCCGGGTGGCCGCGAAGAGGCTGGCGTGCGAGTGCAGCACCGCCTTGGGTACCCCGGTCGTCCCGGAGGTGTGGGTGATCACGATCGGGTCGTCCGGGTGGTGCCGGTAGTGCGCCGGGGCTGCGGCCGGGTCGCCCGCGCCGGCCTGGGCGGGGGTGCCGAGCAGGGGTACGCCCAGGTCGTGCCCGGCCAACAGTGCGGTGTGCGCGTCGTCGGCCAGCACACCGACGCCCCGTAGGCGGCGGATGTACTCGGCGGCGATCTCCGGGCGGAGTTTGCCGTTCATCAGCGCCGGGATCGCCCCGAGCCGGGCCAGCGCCAGGAAGCTGAGCACCATGTCGGCAGCGGCGGTGGCCCAGACGGCGACCGGGTCGCGGGGGCGCACCCCGCGCTCGTGCAGCCAGGCGGCGCGGGCGGCGACCCGCTCGTCGAGCCGCCCCAACGTCAGTGGCGTCTCGGCGGGGTGCCCGTCGACGGCGGTGTCGAAGGTCAGGCCGGGCCCGTCCGGGTCGGCGCCGTGCGCCAGTACCCGGGCCAGGACGTTGCCCGCACCGATTTCGGTGTCGGCGGCCAGTGCGCCGCGCAGTCCCGGTGTCCTCATGGTCGTGCTCCTCCCCCCAGCAGCACCGCGACCGCCTCGGTCGGCCGGTCGGGTGCCTGTTCGATCAGGATCAGCAACACCTCGTCGGCGTCGCCGTCGTCGCGTAGCAGGTCGGCCTCGGCGACTCCGTCGGCGTACGGGTCGCCGGTGGGGCTGAGGCAGACCACCGGACCGCGCAGGTCCCAGCGGGCCGTGAGGTGTCCGGCGACGCTGTTGGGCACGGACTGGAAGAAGAACAGCGGGCCGATCCGCCCACCGGCCTCGACTGTCGCCCGTACGTGCTGGGCGCTGGCGAGATCGCCGCTGGCCGTGACCAACACGATCGCCGTGCGCACCCCGGCGGGCACCCCCGCCGACCCGTACCCCCGCCGCAGACACCGTTCCGCGACGGCCACCACCACCGGCGCGAAGTCCGAGTGCACGAACCCTGGCACCCCCGGCGCGCTGCCCCCCGCGTCCCCACCCTCAGGCCACGCGGCCCTCGCCCGCTCGCCTGCTCTCTCCCCCGGCGCTCTTGCGGTTTCGGTTGTCGTTCCGGGTGGTTTGTGGGATTCGTCGGGACAGAAAGTGCACGATCGCGGGGTGTGGGGGGCGATCATCCGACGCCGACCAGGAGAGCGGTGTTGGCGCCACCGAAGGCGGCGTTGAGGGTCAGGGCGTGGGTAGTTTCCGTCTTCTGTGGATGGCCTGTCACCACGTTCAGGGGGCAGGAGTCGTCGGGGCCTCGCCAGCCGGCGTTGACCGGCAGCTCGCCGTGGCGCAGCGCGAGCGCGGTGACCACCAGTTCGAGCAGCCCGGACGCCTCCAGCGCGTGCCCGTGCACCGACTTCGTGGAGCTCACCGGGACCCGCGCGGCGTGCCCGCCGAGGGCCCGGCGCAGTGCGGCCGCCTCGGCGGCGTCGCTCTGCGCGGTGCCGGTGGCGTTGGCGTTGACGTAACCGACGGCCTGCGGCGGCAGCCCGGCCCGGCGCAGCGCGCCGTCGACCGCGCGGGCCAGCCCGACGCCGCCGGGTTCCGGCTGGCAGGGATGGAACGCGTCACCGGCCCGGCCCCAACCGGCCACGGTGGCCAGCGGCTCGGCCCCGCGTCGATGCCCGGCGCTGGATTCGAGGACCACCGCGGCCACGCCGTCACCCAGCAGCAGCCCCCGGCGGCCGGCGCTGAACGGGCGGACCGCGCCGTCGGCAGCGAGGGCGCGACCGGCGTCGAAGAGCGCGAACTGGTCCGGCTCCACCAGGTAGCCGGCCGCGACCACCACCCGTTCGACGTCACCCCTGGTGATCTGGGCGGCGGCGTCGGCCACCGCCGTGCTCGCCGACACGCAGGCGCTGGTGTAGACCCGGGTGTGACCGGAGAGTCCACATCGGGCGGCGAGCTGACCGGCGAGCACGGCCGGGGCCGGACCGGCGGCCGGGCCACCGTGCACGGCGAGCAGCAGGGCGCACCCCGCACGCTGCGCGCGGTCCAGGCCGGCCGCCCGGCAGGCCGAATCGACCGCGTCGGCCAGCTCGTCGGGGAGCGGACCGACCTCGGGCAGGGTGGCCGCCACGGTGACCCGGCGGGCGGCGGTGTCGAATCGGCCCACCGGCCCGAACGCCGGCACCCCGGCCAGCACACCGGCGAGCTGCGCGTCGGCGCCCCGCCCCAGGGCGCTGGCCGCGTACACACCGGTGAGCTGGGCGACGCGCGCCTCAACCATCTGCGGAGGCGGTGAGCGACGCCCGGAACACCACCAGGGCGTCGTCGACGGTGCGGATGCCGGCCAGTTCGTCGTCGGCGAGGTCCAGCCGGCGTTCGTAGCGCTGCTCGACGAGATGCACCAGCCAGGCAAGCTCCATCGAGCCGATCCGGTCGGACACCTCGGCAGCCGGTTTCGCGGTGAGTTCGGCGAGCATGGTCAGCAGGTCAGCTCGCCCCAGATCGGGCTGACCGCTCATCAGGCTCTGTCGCTCGTCGCCGCCGTCTTGCTCGTCGCCTCGGCGACCCGATTGGCGACCATGGTGGTGAACTCGCCGACCGTCATCAGGGCCAGCTGCTCCGACTCGTCGTCGGCGAACGTCAGGCCGTAACGGTCCTCGACCCGCACGGACAGGTCGGCCAGGGCGAGAGACTCCAGGTCGACGCCGGAGGGGCCGAGCGTGGTGTCGTCGTCGAGCCCCTCGACGTCGTAGTTCATGTCGGCGAGTTGCTCGACGACGAAGGCGCGGACCTCGGCTCTCATGGATACCCTCTCTGCGTGGGTCAGCTGACGGTGTCCGGTCGGGACATCGCCTACGTGTGGGTCGGCCGGGACACCGGCGGTCAGCCGGATCCGGCCGCGGTGCTGCTGCGGCGGGCGGGCGCTCTGCTGCTCGGTCGCGCGGAGACCGAGCTGGTGCTGACGCACGACCGCGAAGGACGGCCGGTCGTCCGGGTCGACGAGGCGACCGGGTCGGTCGAGCTGGCGGTCAGCGTCAGCCGCACCGCCGGGCTGGTGGTGGTCGCCGCCCGTCGGGCCGGCGCGGTCGGGGTGGACGTGGAACTGATCCGGCCGCTGCCGGCGCTCGCGCTGGCCCGCCGCTGGTTCCCGCCCGCCGAGCTGGCCTGGTTGGGCGATCGGCCCGAGGCTGGCCGGGCGGTCGACTTCCTGCGGCTGTGGACCGCCAAGGAGGCGGTCGGTAAGGCGCTCGGACGCGGGTTGCGTGACGGTGGGTTGCGCCGGTTGATGCCGGCGCCGGGCCTGCCGTTGCGGCCGGTGCCCGGCGCCGAGCCCCTGCGGGTCGGTCACCCGCGGTTGGGCGGGGGTCTGGTCCTGGCGGTCGCCGCGTACACGACCGCGCCGGTCGACGTCGAGATGGTGCAGTGGCCCGGTCACGAGATGGCCGCCGAGCGCAACGCGTCGGTCGAGCGGACCAGCTTGCCGGTGGTGGTGCGGGGCAACTGATCGAGCAGGTGCAGCACGCGGGGTCGTTTGTAGCCGGCCAACCGTTCGGCGAGGAGCTTGTCCAGCGTCTCCTCCGACAGCGGGCCGTCGGGTTGGACGTACGCGGTGATGCCGTCGTCCCATACCACCACCGCGGCGGCCACGCCGGTCAGCTCGGCGACGGTGGCCTCCACCTCGGTCAGGTCGACCTTCATCCCGCCGACGGAGACCTGCGAGTCGAGTCGGCCGCGCACCGTGACCAGGCCGGTGTCGCCGTCGACGGTGCCGGCGTCGCGGGTGTGCAGCCAGCCGTCGGACCAGCGGGTCGGGTCGCTCAGCCCGACGTAGGGCGACGCCGGGCAGGACACCCACAACTCACCACCGGACTCGCGGACCTCGATGCCGGGCGCCGGGGCGATCGACGGTCGGTGTGACCCGTGCAGGTCGGTGCCGATCACCCCGACCTCGGTCATCCCGTACATGTTGCCCAGCGGCACCCCGTACCGGTCGGTGAACGCCCGGGCGACGGCGGCCGGCACCAGCTCGCCACCGGTGGTCATCCGGCGCAGCTGCGGCAGTGGCCCGGTCGGGCGGGTGGAGGCGAGCAGTCCGATGTGGAACGGGACGCCCAGCACGGTGGCCGGTGTGCTGCCGGCGCTGATCGCGGCCAGCACGGCGTCGCCACTGAGCCGCTCCGGCGGGACCAGCTCGACCCCGGCGTGCAGCCCGTAGAGCAGGCCGCCGACCAGACCGAGCACGTGCACCATCGAGGGCAGCAGGATGATCCGCTCGCCGGGCAGCGCCACCCCGTCGATCCGGGTGTAGCGGTGCACCTCGGCGACCAGATCGGCGGCGGTGCGGCCGATCACCTTGGACGGGCCGGTGGAGCCGGAGCTGAGCTGGATCACCGCGTGACCGCTGACCGCCGGACGGTCGGCATACCGGGTGACGCCCTCGGTGACGTCGACGAAGACCTTCAACGGGCCGCCACCGGTGCGGAGCGGCGCGACCACCACCTGCGGGGTCAACCGGAGCAGCGCGAGGTCCACCTCGTGGTCGGTGAGCCGGTGGTCGAGCAGGATCGCCTGCGCCCCGGCACGCCAGGTGGCCAACAGGTTCACCACGTACGCCAGGGACGGCGGCAGCCGCAGCGCGGCGGCGCCACCGGGGCGCAGTCCGGCGGCGGTGAGCCGGTCCTGCGCGGCGGTGACCAGCCGGCGCAGAGTGGCCCGGTCGATCGGCTCCGGCAGACGGAAACAAACGTCGGTCGGGCGGCCTGTGAACAGAACGTCGTCCACCCATCCAGGGTCTGTCGCCGTAGGATCTTCTGCCGCCACTGCCGTTCACCGCCCAGCATCAAAGAGGGCGAATCCGCCCATCACGTACGCTTGTCGGGGTGCTGCGGGGAACCATACGACGCCCACAGGGCCATTGCTAGATGCGAATGGATGGATCACAAGCAGCGGCCGGCCGGATTGCCGACAGCCCGTTCGGCGGGCAGGATCGGGCGGGTGATTCGGCACAGCGTCACCGAGGCATGACGCCTCGTACAACCGTCGTGCGGCCTCAGCCGGACGGCCGATAGTCCCGGTCACCGGGTGAGCCCGACGAGGGTGGCGAGTCGCGCCACGCTGGCGGCTGACCCCCACGGTCCGCCAATTCGGTCAGGATGCCCGGGACCTCATCGCCTCCTGATCGGTGCGGGACATGCCCGGTGGCGACGAGCGGTTCGCGCGCTAGCTCGGTTTGATGCTGGCGAGTTGAACGAGTAGCTGGACCAGCCGGTACGTCTCGGCGACGTCAGCGGCATGGAAGGCGACCGTCCGGCCGCCGCCGACTCGGGTCACACCCGGCACCAGGACTGCGAGGTCGACCATGTACGGGCCGTACAGGTCGACCTCGACGTCCAACGGCCCGGCCATCTTCGCCGGGGGAATCGAGGCGCGCCGGGCGATTGCATCGGCGGCACCGTGGCGCAGCCGCTCCCGTGCCTCCTGCGGATGCAGGGCCACCGCGGCGGCCTGGCCCAGGGTCCGCTTGACGGCGACGGTGACTGCCGAGGGCACCAGCCCACTGAATTCCGTACAGGCGGTGTCGTCTCCGCTGAGCAGGACGACGGGTACGTCGAGGTGTCCCGCCATGGCGACGTTGAGGCCGATCTCGCCCACCGATCGTCCGGCCACTCGTACGTCGAGGATGGCGT
Organism: Micromonospora sp. NPDC005220; assembly: GCF_040607895.1. Lineage (NCBI taxonomy): Bacteria > Bacillati > Actinomycetota > Actinomycetes > Micromonosporales > Micromonosporaceae > Micromonospora > Micromonospora sp. NPDC005220. The sequence goes on along the minus strand of NZ_JBEXHP010000017.1, from coordinate 50,330 downwards.
CACTCATTGTGTGGGCCAGCACGGCGGGCCCGGCACCGGCCCGAGCGTGATAGCCGATGAGCAGAACGGCATCCGTGTGCTCGTCCAGCCCGGCGAGCATGCCCAGCGGGCGGGGTTTGCCCCGCACGAGGTGAGCACGCCGGTCGAGGTCCTCCGGCACGATGTTCCGAAACGACCCGTGAGCGTCGGCGACCCACACCACCGCGTCGGGTTCGGCGTCGAGAACCCCGGCGACCGCCGCGTTCGCCTCGGCCGTCATCAACGCCCGGCCGCGCTCATAGTCGTACCGATCCGGATTCGTCTCGGTGGGATGCACGATCCCCGAAATGCCTTCCAGGTCCACCGAGATCAGTACCTTCATGGCTACAGGACCCTACGCGCTCTCGACAGAAGGTCGACCTCGCACGGTGCGCACGGGCATCTGACCCAGCCTGCCGGCCTCTTGCCGCAGGCTGCCTCCGCACACGCCGCTGCCCCGGCAGCTGGCCAAGATCTACCCGGCCAACTCTCTCAGGGAGCTAGCGGCGTCGCCGGGCACGGTCGGAGCGAGAGCGCGGCCACTACTTCATGGACAACACCATTGCCTGAGCGCTGTGGCCGGCGGGTCAACCCGTGCTGGCGAAGGGGCTCCCGGTCGATCACCGTAGGTGGAGCGAGAAGATCGCGCCGATCGCGCGGTTCCGGGTGTCGACACGGGTGGAGTGCCCCTTGTGTCGGGGCAGAAATTGCAAGATCGCGGAGCAGGGGCAGTGCGGGCGCGCGTCGATCATGCACTTGTGGTGCCCGGCTTAGTGGTTTACGGGCGTTTTGTTGCCCACCACAACTGCATGATCGGCGAGGCGGCGCCGGTTGATGAACAGCCGTTCCGCCTCATGCGGTAGCCGCCGTTTGAGATGTTGGCTGGTGGGGTCGGATAGGCGAGGTGCGGCCACGGCGTGATCGTCTGTCTGCTGTGGACATGACGTCAGGTCTTGCGGTGGTCGCGTGCCACAGGGTGGCGTTGGTCGGTGGGAGCGGGTGCTGGCCGAGGTGCTGGGTGCTTCGCGGGCCCGTTTGCTCGGGTCAAGCCGCGTCGTGCGGCGGGGCAGTTCGTGACCGGGCTGCTGGCCGGCATCGAGGTGAAGACGTGCTGGCAGTTGGCCGAGCAGGCCGGGCATGCCCGGCCGGATGCGATGCAGCGGTATCTGCCGGCGTCGTCGACCGACGACAAGCCGGCAGCAACGGGGCAAACGCCTGACCTGCTCAGACGGCCTCAATTACGATGAGGAACCCGGGGGCCAGCCACGGATCCTTCGGGCTCCTGGCTTTGGGTGCAGCGACGGGTACAGGTATGGCGAACGTCGGGCTGAGAGCCGAGGCCTCAGATGCTCTTGGTGTAGACTCCGATTGCGAGCGATCCGCGTCGCAGTCCTATCGAATTCATGATCGCCCGATCCACCAAATTCGCGACCTCAAAATACAGTCGCTGAAGTGGCACGGCATCCGGTATGCCTAGCGAAGCGAAGAACTTCGCCGAGCCCTCCCAAGTTGGCCTCAATCCATATTGTGTAGCCTGCTTTGAGACCTCTGCCAATACGATGGGTTGTTCGACCGGAGAGGGTTGGAACTGGTCGAGCTCACCCACCTGCGCTGGCCGCTGGTGCCGCGAAGCGATTCTCGCCATAGTCGCGATCGCCCGTTCCACCGGGGCGAACAACGCTTCCGGATATTCTGCGTTCGGCTCCCGCACGATCATGGTGCCGCCGGGCCGTAGTATCCGAGACATCTCTTGTATGGCAGCCGGCCAGTCCGGAATATGGTGCAGTACCCCGGAGCACACCACAGCGTCGACGCTGCCGTCCGCTACCGGGACCATCCGGGCGTCGCAGCGTAGCAGTGCTGTGGTGTCGGCGGGGAGGGCGGCGCCGGCTTGGGCCAACATCTGTTGCGACCGGTCGATGGCGATGACCCGACGATTCGTGTCCGCCAGTTGGCGTGCGATCCGTCCGGTGCCGCAGCCGAGATCTACTATCACACCGTTTGGAATGGTTCTGCTGATCCATGACAGGATCCACCGCTCCGCTACCGCGATTCGCGGTGTCTGAGAATAGCTGTCGTATCGATCTGCTTCGCCGTCGTGGTACTGCTCGTCCGCCTGCGACTGCTCATCGTCGGGAATCGTCGTTGCGACGAACATCGGAGGATGAGCGACAAGGGATTCCAGGCGTTTCACCGCCTGGTTGAAGAAAATCTGCTCATGCCAGCTGGCGGTCAACGATCGCCCCTTTCTTCGCGGGTGGCTCGGAGCGTGCGGCGATGAATAGGCAGATCGCCACCAGCAGTACTCCTGCGGTGATGATGGCCGTCGTGGCTCCCAATGCCGCTACGGCAAAACCCGCGAGCAGGACGCCACCGGGGGTGGTGAGGCTTTTCAGTGAGTTGAGGTAGGCAGCGCCCTCGGCGAGTCGGTCCTGTGGCAGCCTCTCCTGCATGACGGTGTAGACGATGGCGGTGAACGGCGCGTAGGCGAGTCCGCCGACAAGCATCGCGGCCGCGGTGACGAAGACGGGCGCTGGTAGGCCCAGGACCAGGACAGTCAGGCCCCATCCGGCGGTGAGCAGCGCGGCCGTTCGCGTCGTTGCCAACGATGGCATGCTGCCGGCGATGAGCCCACCGACGACCATGCCGACGCCGAACAGCGACCACAGGAGGCCCAGTTCGGTGGCCACCGGCAGGGCGCTGGTCCGGTCACCGATCAGGATCGGCAGACCGACGACGACCGGGCCGTACGCGACAGTCATCACCGCCGTGATCAGGAACAGGCTGGTCACCGGTCGAAACTGGGCGTTGGAGAGCCAATCGGCGAACCGGCCCGGCCGCTCGGTCCGGGCTTCCTTCGGCTCTCGGCGAACCGCCGGCGACATCGCCGACGGCATGGTGGACAGTACGGCCACCATGACGAGGAACGACAGCGCGTCGAATGCCAGAGCGGCACCCGCGCCGACGGTCCCGGCGAGCACACCGGCGAGGGCGGGGCCGAGCATCGTCGCGATCTGGATGGTCCCCTGGAACAACGAATTGCCGGAAAAGAGGTGGGATCGGTCCAGGAGCTGCGGCAGTAGTGCCCGTGCGCCTGCCGCGTTGGCCGGGCGGGTCAGTGACGCAAGAGCCAGCAGAGCCACGAACATCCACAGTTGCAGGCTCCCGAGCAGGGCCATCGCCGCGGCGAGCCCAAGCCACAGGCCGCGCCACCCACTGTCGATCAGGAGCAGCGTGCGGGGGCTCACCCTGCCTAGATGTCGTCCCGCAAACACACCCGTGAGGATTCCCGGGATCAGGTACGCCGCAGTTGCCAGCGAGACCGCCAGCGCCGAGTTGCCCCTCGCCAGTGTCAGGGCCAGCAGAACCACGGTGATGTCGCTCATCGCGTCGCCGAGGCTGGACACCGCCTCACCGGCGAGATACCGGCGGAAGTAGGGCTTCCCCGCCAGCGTGCGGTAGGTCTGGACGAGCTTCATCGCGTCGTTGCTCGTGGCCGGAAGCTGGTGAAGTCGAGGACATTGGGTACGTGGTTCTTCAGGCGCACCCCTTCCCAACGGTCGGAGTACGTCATGTAGCTGACCTTTCCTGGCGGGACGAGGAACAGCGCCTCGTCTGCGACCCGTTCGGCGAGGCGTTCGTAGATGGCCGTCTCGTCCTCCGGTTTGGCTACGCGGGCGGAGCGGACGAGCTGCGCCACGACTGGATCGTTGATGCCGAGCGCAGCGGGCAGAGGTGCGCGGGCGTCAACGAGGGCGGAGGCGAAGGCGTAGGGATGAAGGAAATCGCCTGCCCAGCCCATCCACAGCACCGGCGCGGCGCCCGCGTACAGCACGTCCATCAGCGGACCGATCTCGAGGCTGATGATCTCGACAACGATGCGGCGGCTGACTGCTCTCAGCCCCTCGGCCAGCAGTTCGGCGGCAATCTGCCGGGAGATGTTCGCGGTGTGCGTGTAGATGACGATCCGGCAGCCTTTACGAGCGGCCTGTCCATCCCAAGCCTGCTCGAATTCCGCTCGGGCCGCCTCGATGTCCAACTTGGCCGGCGGTGTCGTCACAGGAGGCAACGCTGGCGCCGGGAACGGAGGGCGATGGTTCAGGTATTCGCCGTCGAGGGCCTCGGCGACGTATCGCTCATGATCGAAACACAGGGTCAGCATGCGTCGCAGGTGCACGTCCGAGAACGCATCCGGCGGCAACCCGTCCGGACCCCACCTTCCCGAGCCCACCGCCTCGCACCCCGGGTCGAGCCGCTGATTGATGAACGCGATGGGGTTGACACCCCACTCCTCCGGTAGCTTCTCGAGCACCACGCCGTTGAGGTCGCCCAGCCGTTCCCGGGACTCCGGCTGGCACACCGAAAAGTCGCAGGTGCCGTCGAGAAGATCACCTTCACGAGCGGTACGGTCGTCGACCGACCGTAGGACAATCCGCTCCGGGGCGTCCGTGTCACTCCCGTACTCGCTTCGGCGGAACGACAGCTCGCGCGACGCGCGGTTCCAGAACTCCAGACGATACGCACCGGTGCCGTTGCACTCGCTGTCCAACGCGGTCGAGCTGGGGCGCAGGAATCGGGCGATGCTGGACAGATCGCCATCCCACTCTCCCCGGTCCCTGCACCACGACTGTCGAACGACGAGCGCCCACTGCACGATCAAGGCGTTCAGCGGCGAGAAAGGCGCGGGCATCCGTAGCAGGACGCCTCCGGATGCCGCTGTTACCCGTCGTGCCATCTCGATCGCCGACTCCTCGTCTACCCGCGACACCGGCGCGCCGAGGAGCGGATCGGCCCACAGAGAGGCCGCCATGTCAGAGGTGATCATGCTGCGGCGCAAAGAATAGACGACGTCGTCGATGGTCATCGCGGCGCCATCGTGGAAGCGGACATCATCCCGGAGCGGGACAAAGACCTCCCACTCGGACCCTCGGCGCTCTGTGCGCGGAAGAGCAGCGGCGAGACGAGGAAAGGGGTGTCCGGTCGTGTCGAGGCCCAGCAGGCTCTCGTAGACGTTCAGGATCGGATGCCGCGAGGCGCTCTCCGCGCCCCGGTGCGGATCCAAAGTAGGCACGTCGTCGAAGACATCGATCACGACGGTGGACGTCGGGACGGCTAGGTTCGCGCGGTCGATCACGGGGCTCCCCCTCGGTTGAGCGCCAGGGCAGGCAGGTACGCCATCCCTCAAAGGGTTTCTCGCGCGCAGTCGCACGCACAGCGGAAGCCGATCTCGAAATGACGGTCGTAGGCGAGGTCGCGGCCCCGGAACGCGACTGAGGCCTGTTCCGGGAGCGACGTCCAGGTGCCACCCTTGATCACCGCATACGAACGCTGATCGTAGATAATGTCGATGGCGTCTCGGTCGCTGTCGCTCGGACTAAATGGCGAGCCAGCGAATGCCGAACTGGTCCACTCCCAAACCCCGCCGGACAGATCCGAGATCCCAAAGGGGCTTTCGCTCCCCACGATGCCGCGACGCCTCGTTGTGACCGCGGGGGGCTGATCAACCAGGGTAAGCAAAGAACGTCGCCACGCCTGCACGCCCTGCCAGTCTTGTGGGTAATCCCCGGGTAGGCAGTGCGCGAGCGACGGATCGAACCGTTCGCCCCACGGGTAGGCGCGCCGATCATCGCCCTGCGCCGCTCGCTGCCATTCTGTTTCACTTGGCAGCCGCTTTCCCCTCGACCGTGCATAGGCGTAGGCGTCGAACCAGTCGACACCGGTGACCGGATGATCGGGCTGGCTCCGTCCGTCGAGCATTGTGTTTCGAAGGTGAAGTTTCTCTTTGGGTTCGGCTGGATGGCAGAATTTGTGTCGACGAGCATCTTCGCTACGACTGAAGGCATCGTACTCAGCGTTACTCACTGGCAGTACATCGAGCCAGAAGTCACCGCACGATGCTGGTTCTGATGGATCGTTCCAGTCGAAGACCAGTTCAGTGGGATCGAATGACGGCGGTGATCCGGCATGAACCTGCCCCCCGGATACGGGACGCATGCCATTGTGGGTGTGGACACCCGCCGCGATGGAGTCCCGAGGCGGGATCGGTGGATATTCGTCCCCGTCAACGCCGCCCGTGAACAGCTCCTTCTCCACGTCGGCCAGGGCAGCTGGTGAATCACTTCCGACGATAGCGGTGACGGTGCGTAGAACCAGTGCATGCCCGATGCCGACCGGCTTGCCAGCGCGGTGCGCGATCCGTTCACTCGCCTTGCCAACGATCAGCAGCAGGTCAGCTAGCACATCCCGGAGGCCCATTCGCCCGGCCAAATCGATCGCCTCGAAGGCGACGAAGTCCTCGAAGTCGTGGGTCAACCAGCCAACCACTTCGCGCACGTCCGAACCGTCCGGCCAACGGGCCACGAGACCACGCAGGAGAGCGGCCCTGACCCAGGGCAGCTCATGCATGGCGGCGACGGCCATTAGTTCGTCGCGGTCAGCTTCGGCTGCGTTGACTACCGCTACACGCAACTCCGTGATCGCGGTCGCAAGCGTGTTCGCGTCGGATGACGCGGCTGCAGCAGATATGTCATTGAGTAGGGACTGCCAATTCTTCATATCCGCGACGTTCCTTTGTGTGGAACGGGCTCGAGCCCGTTGTGTCGAAACCTGTCGGGCTCGAGCCCATTCCGGATCACCTAACGCCTAAGGCGTGGTTCACCACTTCTCGCCGAACGACAGGACCGGGCGGACCTTACGCGCGGTGCGCGCAGCCTCCCACTTCTTCGAGTACGACATTTAACTCACCTCCCCTCAAGTGATGACTTCGACGCTAGTGGATTGGCGAGTGAGTAATCTAGTGCTAACGGTGCGCAACTGATGTGATCAGAATCACTTGGCGACTCTTTATATCTGTTGTATTACGCGAGCGCGGATATTAAGACGACACCGCTATTTATCCTCGACGCAACGACGGGTGAGCGATGGGAAGCCTCCGTCGTCGTCCGGCTACCGCTTTCGTGAGGCGGAAGGCCTTCGTCGAACGCGCGTCACCTGAGCCGCAGCTCTCTCTTTGTCGTGCATCAGCGTGCTGGCGTCGGGCTACGGTCACTCATCGTCAGGCACTCAAGTGACTTGAACGTCGAGAGCTACGTTCGGTAACCAAACCTTCCCGTCGAGTCTCGGTTAGGTTATGGTTTGGGTTCACCGCTCGCAGGCATTGACGGGGGTTCTGTTGAGTGCTGGGCCTTATGCTGACCTTTTTCGGTCTGTCCACCCCACAGGGACGCTTTCAAGCGGTCGGGACGCGGCGACATGTCGCTACCTGGCTGCGGTGATCTCAGGCCTCTGGGAGCGTCGTTTCGTCAGCCGGGCCGAACGGCTTCGGTCGCCCTTCCCGTTGGCGCGGCCGGCGGTCCCACAATCTCCCTCGATGAGGCGGGCGAGCGCCTTGATGGCCCTGGCGTACCAGAGCCGCGAGCCGCTAGTACTCCAGCCGGGGTTGTTGACCTTGGCTGAGCTGGGGTTCGATGCGGTGCGGGAACGAGGGCAGCCACCCGTCGATCATGGACGGTTGTGTGGACTGACCATGATGCAGCGGTGGCTGCCGGATACAGGGTAGACGCCCAGCGGTGGCGGGTGTTGTTCGACGACCTGATGCTGACGGTTGGGCAACGTTTCCGCAGGCCGGAGCCTCGCCGTCGGGTGCGTGACTTCGTCCGGGGCTTGCTGGCGCCGTTGCCGCGGAAGAACTGCTGGACGATCGCGGAGCATGCCGGTGACACGGGTCCGGACGGGATGCAGGACCTGCTGACCCGGGTGAAGTGGGACGATGCCGAGGTCCGCGCCGATGTCCGTGAGTTCGTCGGCCGCCACCTCGGCGACGCCGAGGCGGTACTGGTCATCGACGAGACGGGCGATCTGAAGAAGGGCCGGCACACCGTCGGGGTGCAGCGGCAGTATTCGGGCACCGCCGGGAAGATCGAGAACTGTCAGGTCGCCGTGCACCTCGTCTACGCCACCGATACTGGCCACGCGATGCTCGACACGGCGCTCTACCTGCCCAAATCCTGGTGCGACGACGCTGAACGCCGCGTTGAGGCCGGTGTCCCGCAGCAGGTACGGTTCGCGACCAAGCCGCAGCTGGCGTCTCGGATGATCGCCGCAGCGGTCACCGCCGGGCTGCCGTGTCAATGGGTGGCCGGCGACGAGGCCTACGGCAACGATCCGCGCCTGAGAGCCCAACTCCGTCAGCTGCGACTGGGCTACGTCCTGGCCGTGGCCTGCTCTCACCAGGTGATCACCGGCCTCGGCGCCTACCGCGTCGACGCCCTCGCCACCGGTCTTCCCGCCACCGCCTGGCAGCGGATCTCCGCGGGTCGAGGCGCGAAAGGCTACCGCTACTACGACTGGTCCTTCACCGCACTGCCACACGCCGCCGACGCCCACGGCGGGCACCACTGGCTGCTGATCCGCCGCAACCGCCGCACCGGTGAGCTGGCCTTCTACCGCTGCTGGGCACCCGAGGCCGTCCCGCTACGCAACCTCGTCCTGGTCGCCGGCCGCCGCTGGAAGATCGAAGAGTCGTTCCAAGCCGCGAAGACCGGACTCGGCCTGGACCAGCACCAACACCGCCGCTGGACGTCCTGGCACCGCTGGACCACCCTGGCGATCCTCGCCCACGCCTTCCTCGCCGCCGCGACCACCCACCGCAGCCATCCCGACCCGGCCGGGCTGATCCCGCTGACCGTCAACGAACTACGTCACCTGTTCAACATCCTGATCATCGAACCCGCCCGCCGCCGCTGCGACCCACTGCTCTGGTCCGTACGCCGACGCCGTCACCAAGCACGAGCCATGACCAGCCACTACGCCCGCCAAGCCCTCACCGAGCCGTGATCACAATCCCCGGCTGGAGTACTAGTAGTGCTTTGTTAGGTCGTTGTGGCGTGTCGCTTGTACGGGCATGGTGGCGGTGTTTGGCTGCGGTGCGTGGATGAGCGGGATCTGGTTCGGGTGCGGGCGCGGTTGGAGGACTTCGCGGCGGGGATCTTCGCGGGGTTGCGGCGCTCGGATCAGCGGGCGACGGGTCTGCGGTATCTGCGGGGGTTGATGCTGGATGGTCGGCGGAAGTCGATGCAGCCGATGGCGCAGCGGCTCGGGGTGGATCACCAGCAGTTGCAGCAGTTCCTGACCTCGTCCACGTGGGCCGACGCCGGCTACGGCCAGGTCGCCGAGTTCCGTCAGGGCCTGACCGAACGCGGCATCGGCTACATCGTGGCGACCACGTCGTCCACCACCGCGCAACCCGGCGACGCCCAACCCGTCGAGGTGCCCTACGCCGGAGTTGGCCCGCATCCCACACCGCGCTACCCCCACTCGGCCCGCAGCCTGAAAGACCTCGCCCTCGCCCACGGTGCTGACGCAGCACGCCTGGTGCGCTGGCGTGCCCGGCTACCCGCACCCGAGCGCACCCCGGACCGGCCCGTCGGCGAGTTGTCCGGACACTTCTTCGCCCTGCGGGTGCGTCCCGCCGGCCGAGTGATCCAACGCGGACCCCACCGCGGCGACGACGGAGTCCTTCCCGAATGCTGGCTGCTCGTGCAATGGCCCCCCGACCAGGACGAACCCAGCGACTACTGGCTGTCCGACCTGCCCGCCGACACACCACTTGCCGAGCTGGTCCGCCTGGCCAAGAGCCGCTGGCGCATCGAGCACGACTACCGCGAACTCAAGACCGCCCTCGGCCTCGACCACTTCGAAGGCCGCTCCTGGATCGGCTGGCACCGCCACGTCACCCTCGCCTCGGCCGCCCAACTGTTCCTCACCCAACTGAGGCTGGCACGCCCAAAAGCAGTGGGGCGAACCTGAGCCTGTACGCCGTCCTCCGCGAACTGCAGTACCTACTCGCGACCTGGCTCGGGTTCTGCCCCCTCTGCCGCCAACTCGTCCCAACCTAACAAAGCACTACTAACGCAATGGCGTTGACTTCATGGATCGAGCGCGATCATCCGGGCGAGCGCGGAGCGTCAGGCCAGGGCTGGTGTCTGGGCGTGGATGTGGAAGCGCAGCGAACGGGCGTCGGTGAAGCACTCCCGCATCGGGCGCACCAGATCGCGGTGCTCCTCGGTGCGCTCCCACGCCTCGAAGTCGGTCAGGCTCGCCCACTCACTGGTGACGAGCCACTGCTCCGGGTCGGTGGACGAGCGGCACACCTGGTCCACCAGGTGCCCCGGCACCCCGCCGGCCACCAGGTGCCGCACCTGCTCGTACGCGGCGAGGAACTGCTCGGTGCGCGGCACCGGCACCCGTACCAGAAAGACCACCCGGGCCCGTTGGTCGGTCATGACGCCTTTCCCCTCATCGGCGCGGCCCCGCGCAGAACCAGCGCGCTGTTGAACCCGTCGAAGCCACGCGCGCAGACCAGGGCGAGCCGGTTGCGCGGACGGCGGTGCTCCCGCAGGAAGTCCAGCTCGCAGCCCTCGGCCACCTCGTCCGGCCCCGCAGACGCGGGCAGCGTGTCGTGCGCGAAGGCGAGCAACGCGGTAGCCACGTCCAACGCCGAGCCGCCCTGGTACGCCCGACCGGTCAGCGGTTTCTGCGTGGTCACCGGCGGCGGCCGGTCGGCGAACACCGCCCGCAGCGCCTCGGCCTCGCTGCGGTCGTAGCGGGGCACACCCAACGCATCGGGCAGCACCACGTCGACGCCGGCCGCGGCCACGCCGGCGCGGTCCAGGGCCAGGCGCATCGCGCGCGCGTACTGGGCCGGGTCGCCGGTGCTCTCCGCGGTGGTGTGCGCGGCGTCGTGGGTGGACCCCCATCCGCTCACCTCGCCGTAGACCCGGGCGCCCCGGGCCAGGGCGTGCCCCAATTCCTCCACCACGAACACCGCGCCCCCCTCGGCGGGCAGGTAGCCGCTGGCCGTGGCGTCGAACGGCCGGTACGCCCGTTCCGGGTCGGCGACGTCGCTGAGCAGCCCGGAGCGCAGCTGGCAGGCCAGCGCGTACGGGCTCAACGGGCACTCGGTGGCCCCGGCGATCACCACCGGGGTGCCCCGGCGTACCGCGCGGGCGGCGTGCGCCAGGCTGTCCAGCCCGCCGGCCGACTCGGCGACCAGCACCCCGCTCGGGCCCTTGAACTGGTGGTGGATGGAGAGCTGCCCGACGCTGGCCGCGTAGAACCAGGCGATCGACTGGTACGCCCCGACCGTCCGTGACGGACCGCCCCACAGGCGTTGCAGCTCCCGCTGACCGAACAGGTTGCCCCCGGACGAGCTGGCCAGGGTCACCGCGTAGCCGTACGGGTCGGGGGCCCGCTCGGGCAGGCCGGCGTCGGCCAACGCCAGCCGGGTGGCGGCGAAGCCGAGGTGCGTCCACCGGTCGGTCTGCACCAGCTGTCGACTCTCGGCGTAGGAGTCGGCGGTGAAGCCGGGCACCTCCCCACCGAAGCGGGTCGGATAGCCGGACGGGTCGAACAACGTGATCGGCCCGGTCCGGCGGGTGCCGGCGAGCACCGTGCGCCAGTGCGCGTCCGCGCCGATGCCGCTCGGCGCGACCACCCCGATGCCGGTGACCACCGCGCGGGCGACCCCGGTGCTCACGCCGCCACTCCGCTTCGCTCCGCGCCGGCGCGAGACGCCACGCTGCTGTGCCTCATGGTTCGCTCGCTCACGCCGCCACCGCGCCGAGCATCCGACGGAACACCATGGCCGACTGGAAACCGCCGAACCCGCTGCCCACCGAGAGGGCGACGTCCACCGGGACCTCCCGCGCCTCGTTGGGTACGTAGTCCAGGTCGCACTCCGGGTCCCGGGTGCTCCAGTTCGCCGTCGGCGGCACCACACCGAACTCGATGGCGAGGGCGCACGCGGCCATCTCGATCGACCCGATCGCGCCGAGTGAGTGCCCGACCATCGACTTGATCGAGCTGATCGGCACCCGGTACGCGGCCTGGCCCAGCGCCCGCTTGAACGCGGCCGTCTCGTGTCGGTCGTTCTGCCGGGTGCCCGAGCCGTGCGCGCTGATGTAGGAGACCTGCTCGGGCAGGATCCGGCCCTGCCGCAGCGCGTCGCTGACGGCGAGGCCCATCTCCAGCCCGTCCGGCCGTAACCCGGTCATGTGGAAGCCGTTGCTGCGGCTGGCGTAGCCGGCCACCTCGCAGTAGATGTGCGCCCCGCGCCGCCGGGCGTGCCCGGCCTCCTCCAGCACCAGCACCGCCCCACCCTCGGCCAGCACGAACCCGTGCCGGTCCGCGTCGAACGGGCGGGAGGCGTGGGCCGGGTCGTCGTTGTCCGGGCTGGTCGCCTTGATCGCGTCGAACGAGGCGACAGTGACCGGCGAGATCGGTGAGTCGGACGCGCCGGCCAGCATCACGTCCGCCTCACCGTCCACGATCATCTGGTGGGCGTACCCGATGGCGTCGATGCCGGAGGTGCAGCCGGTGGACACCACCTGCGCCGGGCCGTGCCACCCGTGCCGGCAGGCCACGTCCGCCGCGAGGCTGCTGGGCACCAGCGCCTGATAGAGGTACGGGCCACCGCGCGCGCTGTCGACCAGCCAGCGCCGGCCGTGCTCGCTGACGGTGACGTACTCCTGCTCCAACGCCATCGTGCCGCCCACCGCCGTGCCCAACACCACCCCGGCCCGGTCCCGTTCCGCGTCGGTGAGCTCCAACTGGGCGTCGGCGACCGCCTCGGCCGAGCAGGCCAGCGCGAACTGCACGTACCGGTCGGCCCGGCGTCGCTCGGCCTCGCTGAGCCCCGCCGCGACCGGGTCGAAGTCGCACTCCGCCGCGATCTGCGACCGGAACGCCGACGGGTCGAAGAAGCTGATCCGCCGGGTGGCGGTGCGTCCCTCGGTGATGGTCTTCCAGAAGCGGTCCCGGCTGGCGCCGCCCGGGGCGACCACCCCAATCCCGGTCACCACCGTGCGGCGCCCGGTCATCGGGTCACCTCTGTGCGCGACCGCGGGGCTCGCAAACCCGGCTCACTCCTCGCGCTCATGATCCGCCCCGCTGTTCGACAAGCTCGGTGTCGACGTGCCCCAGCTCGGGCCGGGGGGCGAGCGGGCCCAGGTGGAAGACCACCTCGGCCGGTTCGACGCCGGTGTTGCGCAGTCGGTGCCGCACGTTCACCGGTACGAACAGTCCTTCGCCGGCGGCCAGCAGCGTCGGCTGGTCGTCCAGGTCGACGGTGATCGCGCCGCGCACCAGGTAGAGGAATTCCTCGCTGTACGGGTGGTAGTGCTCGGCGATCCGCTCCCCCGGCGCGAGCGTGGCCACCCCGAGGAAGCCCGAGGTGCTGCCGACGGTGCGGGGGCCGAGCAGCACCCGCAGCTCCCCGCCGCGACGGCGGTCGGCGGGTACGTCCCGGGCGGCGATCGGGCGGGTGGTGAGGTCACTCATCGTCGGCCTCCGTCGGCTCGTCGCTGGCGGCCGGGCTGCCCTGGTCGGCGCGCTGCCGGGCGATCCGCTCCACCCGGTCCTTGATCACTCCGAGTTGGATGACGCTGTTGGTGTTGATCCGCTCGGTCATCGCGGCGTTGTCGACCGGCGCGGTCGGCTTCATCGCGAAGTCCTGCGTCCAGGTCATCCGGGTGCCACCGGCCTCCTCGGTGTAGCGCCAGTGGATGCGCATGTACTCGAACGGCCCGGTCTCCACCCGGTGTGCCCGGACCTGCCGGCTCACCGGATCGGCGGTGCGTTCGCTGACCCAGCTCCAGCTCACGCCGTTCTCGTCGGGATACATGGTGAGCCGGAACCGCACCGTGTGCCCCTCGCGGTGCAGGATCTCCACCACGGCGTACTCGGTGAACAGCTCGGTCCAGTTCGCCACGTCGTTGGTGACCTCCCAGACCAGCCCCAGTGGCGCGTCGATGACCACGCTGTTCTCGGTGTGCCCGGGCGGGTCGGTGCGGCGGGCGATCAAATCGGCCACCGCCGGGATGCTCAACTCCCCGGCCTGCTCGGGGATGCTCACCTGCCAGCGGTCGGCGACGACAGCGGAGAGCTCCAGCAGGGCCAGTGAGTCCATGCCCAGCTCCTCCAGGGATGCGGCGGGCGCCCGGGCCGCGGCGTCGGCGTCCAGCCCGCAGTGCGCCACCAGGATGTCGGTGATCTCGGCGGTCATCGGTCGACCATGGGTGACGGTCATCGGGTCCTCCTGTGGGTTGCGTCGGGATCTGCGGCGGGCGCGGTGCGCGGTGCGGGGGTGGCCGCCGACCCTCGCGCGGGCGCGGCGAGCAGACGGTCGACCAGGCCGGTGGTGTAGCGGCCCTTGCGGAATGCGGCGTCGTCGAGCACCCGCCGGACGAACGGGATGGTGGTGTGCACGCCCGGACCGGCGATGTCGAACTCGTCCAGGGCACGTTCCAGCCGGTTGAGGGCCAGCTCCCGGTCGGGCGCCCAGACGATCACCTTGGCCAGCAGTGAGTCGTACCAGGGGCCGACCAGGTAACCGGCGCTGGCGTGGGTGTCCACCCGGGTGAACGGGCCGCCGGGTGGGGTGAACCGCTCCAACCGGCCGGGGGTGGGGGCGAACCCCCGCTCGGGATCCTCGGTGTTCACCCGGCACTCCACCGCGACGCCGTGCAGGCGGATCTCCTCCTGCCGCCAGCGCAGCGGCACCCCGGCGGCGACGTGCAGTTGCTCGTGCACCAGGTCGATCCCGGTGACCATCTCGGTGACCGGATGTTCCACCTGGATCCGGCAGTTGATCTCCAGGAAGTGGAACTTCTCCTCGGCGTCGACCAGGAACTCCAGCGTGCCGGCACCGACGAAGCCGACCTGGAGTGCGCCCCGCAGGGCGGTCTCGGCGATGGTGTCGAGGACGGCGGCGGACAGCGCCGGGGCGGGCGCCTCCTCGACCAGCTTCTGGTGCCGGCGCTGCACCGAGCAGTCCCGGGTGCCCAGGTGCACGCCGTTCCCGTGCGCGTCGCAGAGCACCTGCACCTCGACGTGTCGCGCGTCGGTGAGGTAGCGCTCGACGTACACCCGGTCGTCGCCGAAGGCGGCCTGCGCGGCGGCCCGGGTGCGGGTGTACGCCCGGCGCAGCTCCCCCGGGGTGCGCACCACCGTCATCCCCCGGCCCCCACCCCCGGCGGCGGCCTTCACGATCACCGGGTAGCCGACGGCTTCGGCCACCTCGGCCGCCGCGGCGGCGGTCGGCACCGGCGCGACACTGCCCGGCGACAGCGGCAGGCCGGCGCGGCTCATCAGTGCCCGTGCCGAGGACTTGTCGGCAAGCGCGGCCATCACCGCGGGCGGTGGGCCGATGAAGGTCAACCCGTTGTCGGCGCAGATCTCGGCGAAGTCGGCGTCCTCGGAGAGGAAGCCGTAACCGGGGTGCACGGCCTGCGCGCCCACCTGCCGGGCCGCCTCCATGATGGCGGCGGCGTTCAGGTAGCTGCGCCGGCTGGATGCCGGCCCGATCCGGACGGCCTGGTCGGCGAGGCGGACCGCCGCCGAGTCGGCGTCGGCGGCGGAGTAGACCACCGCTGTCCGGACGCCGAGTTCCTTGCAGGCGCGCAGCACCCGCAGCGCGATCTCGCCCCGGTTGGCGATCAGCACGGTCTCGAACATGATCAATTACCTCGCGCCGTCATGCCGGGTCCAGCTCGACGAGCGGCTGGTCGTACTCGACCGGCTGGCCGTCCTCGACGAGGACCGCGACCACCCGGCCGGCCCGGTCCGCGGTCACCTCGTTCATCAGTTTCATCGCCTCGACGATGGCGACCGGCTGGCCTGGGCGGACCAGGTCGCCCACCGCCACGAACGGCCGCGCCCCGGGCTCCGGCGCCCGGTAGAAGGTGCCGACGATCGGTGCCCGCACCGCGGCGCGCCCGGGCACCGGTGGCCGGATCACCGCGGGCGGTGCGCCGGGCGCCGGCACGACCGCCGGCGCCAGCTCGGACCGCGCGGCGGGTAGGTCCGGTCGGGTCACCTCGTCGGGGTGCCACTCGACCTCCAGCACCGCCGGCCCGCTGCGCAGCCGGATCCGACGCACCGGCCCGGCCAGCTCGGCGATCAGGTGCTGCGCCTGCCGGCGTAGCCCGGCCAGCGCATCCTCGCCGCCCACACCGGCCTCATCGGACGGGCCGCCCACCCTGACGTCTTCGGACCTCGCACCGCCCACCCTGACGTCGTCGGACCTCGCACCGTCCACCCTGACGTCGTCAGACGCCGCACCGCCCACACCGACGTCGTCGGAAGCCTCGACGGTCGACACCGCCCCTTCGCCGGCGGTCATCGCAGGCCCACCCGGGCGCCGGCGCGGGTCGCGCCGAACCGTCGGAAGCGTTGCCGGCGCAGGCGGACCAGCATGGCGGGCGGCACCTCCAGCAGAGGCAGGAGGTTGGCCAGCAGGGCCGCGCGCAACCGGTGGGCGGTCTCCGCCGGGTCGTCATGCGCGGCGCTCGACGGCTCCGACACGACCTCGTCGACCACTCCGAGCCGGCACAGGTCGGGCGCGGTCAGTCGCAGCGCGCGGGCGGCCTGCGGCGCCGCGGACCGGTCCGGCCAGAGGATCGCCGCGCACCCCTCGGGGCTGATCACCGAGTAGACGGCGTTCTCCAGCATCAGCACCCGGTCGGCGACCGCCAGCGCCAGCGCGCCGCCGCTGCCGCCCTCCCCGGTGATCACCGCGAGAACCGGAGTGGGCAGCACGGTGAGGGCGAGGATGTTCTCGGCGATGGCCGCGGCCTGGCCCTGCTCCTCGGCGCTCACCCCCGGGTCGGCGCCGGGGGTGTCCACCAAGGTGACCACGGGCAGGCCGAGCCGGGCCGCGAGGCGCATCAGCCGCAGTGCCTTGCGGTGCCCGGCCGGGCTGGCCATGCCGAAGTTGCGGGCGACCAACTCGGCGGTGGTGTGTCCCTTCTGGTGGCCGATGACCATCACGTGTCGGCCGGCCAGCCGCGCCAACCCGCCCACGATCGCCGGACAGTCCGCGCCCAGCCGATCGCCGTGCAGCTCCACGAACCCGTCGAAGACGGAATCCAGGTAGTCCAGTGTGGTGGGTCGCCCGGGGTGCCGGGCCATCCGGACGGTGTCCCACGCGTCGCGTACCGCCGGGGTGCCGGCGTCTGCGTCGGCCGCCGGGTCCGCCGGGGCCGCGCCGTCGTCGGCGAGACGCTCGCGACCCGGCGCCGGCTCCTGCCGGGGTACGGGAGGACGCGCCGGACGGCCGGCACTGGTCGCGGCGAGCAGCGCCATCAACCGTCCGCGCAGCGACCGGCGCTGCACCACCATGTCGACCTGGCCGTGTCGGAGCAGAAAGTCGGCGGTCTGGAAGCCGTCCGGCAGCGCCCGCCCGGTGACCTGGCGGATCACCCGGGGGCCGGCGAAGCCCATCCGCGCACCGCTCTCGGCGAGCACCAGATCGGTGTTGGTGGCGAACGAGGCGGCCACCCCACCGTAGGTCGGGTCGGTGAGCACGCTCACCGTGAGCAGCCCCGCCTCGCGCAGCGCGGCGATGGCCTGGCTGACGGTCGCCATCTGCATCAACGACAGCGCGCCCTCCTGCATCCGCGCCCCGCCGGAGGCGGTGATCAGGACGAGCGGGGTGCGGTCATCCAGTGCCCGTTCGGCCGCCCTTGTGATCAACTCGCCCACCGCGCAGCCCAGGCTGCCGCCGAGGAAGCGGAAATCCATCACGGCCAGGGTCACCGGGTGCCCACCGATGGTGGCGGTGGCACAGACCACCCCTTCGGCCAGGCCGGTGCTGGCCCGCGCGCCGGTGAGCCGTTGCGGGTACGGGAGCACGTCGACGAAGTCGAGCGGATCCACCTCCGGCAGCCGGTCGGGCAGCAGGCACAGCGAACCCGGGTCGACCAGTTGGCGCAGGCGTTCCGGCGCGCCGAGCCGGGCATGCTCGCCACACTCCGGGCAGACGTCCAGGTTGCGGCGCAGCCGTTTGCGGTAGAGCAGGCTGGCGCAGCCGGCGCAGCGGGACCAGAGCTGCTCTTCGCGCGGCGCGGTGGCCGTCACGACCGCCGCCCGGTGTCCGGGGCGTCGAACCGGTAGAAGCACCGCGCCATGGCGTCCCGCGGCGAGCGCCAGGTCGACAGGTACGGCGACACGTACGGGCGCAGGCGGTCACTGACCCGAATGAACTCGGGATGGTCCCGGGCGGCCTCCACCGCGCCCTCCGCCGGCTGCGCGGTTTCGAGCAGGTGCACATAGAGGTCGTGCAGCCGGTACAGCGAGCGGTGCCGGACACCGACCAGGCGCGGCAGCTCCGTCGTGTCCGACTCGGCGAAGATCTCGGCGACCCGCTCCTCGGCGGTGGGATCCACCTTCGCGATGATCAGCGATCGTTCCATACCTGGGCCTCCCCCCACAGCGTCCGGTCGGCGACGGGTGGCCCCCGGACGCGCTGGACGACTGCGGACACGATGCGCCGATCCTCGTCACGGCGGCGTCACCGCGCCCGGTCGGCCAGCGACCCATGATGGTGACGCTGCGTTGACGCAGCCTGTGTATCAGCTATGCGCCAGGCGCGTTCCGCCCGCTAATGTTTATGCAGTTCAGAACCGATCTCGGGTTGACTGTCGCGAATAGTAGGGCCACACTGGCGTTGACTCAATGTGACGATTATTGATAATCTTCAGCGTGGTCCGCCCGGCGGCCTCGGCGGGCCGGGCCGCGCCCGGCCACGTCCTCATCGGCGGGGTCGACAGTGGCGTCGCGGGCAACCGATCCGGGACACAGCAGACAGTCGGGACAAGCGTTCCGCAGGGGGTGCCGCCGTGGCCGCTGATCCGTCCGTGCCGACCGCCGGAGACCCGCCCGAGGAGGGTGTCTCACTCCACCTGCTCGGCGGCTTCCGACTCTTCCGCGAGGCAGTGCCGGTCGTGGTGCCGCGTGGGCTGCAGCGGGTGATCGCGCTGATCGGGCTCCGCCCCGGCGCCACCCGCAGCCAACTCGCCGGCATGCTCTGGCCCGACGCGCCGGAGGAACGCGCGCTGTCCTCCCTGCGCACCGCCCTGTGGCGGCTCCGACAGGACCCGTGCTGCCCGATGACAGTGGCCAGCGACACCGTACGCCTCGCCCCGGCGGTGCGGCTCGACGTGGACGACCTGGTCGGCACCGCGGCCCGGGTCCGCGACGGCGACGTCCCCCGCACCGCGGCCGGGGCGCTCGCCGCCGGGCGGCACGACCTCCTCCCCGGCTGGTACGACGACTGGGTGCTCCTGGACCGGGAGCGCCTGCGCCAACTCCGCCTGCACATGCTCGAACAGGTGGCCGGGCATCACCTGGCCGCGGGACGGCACGGCGAGGCGCTCGAAGCCGCGCTGGAGGCGATGGCCGCCGAGCCGTTACGGGAGACACCACACCGGCTGGTGGTGCGCATCCACCTGGCCGAGGGCAACGCCTTCGAAGCCGTGCACGCCTTCTACGTCTACCGGGACCTGCTGCGCCGGGAGCTGCGGCTGGAGCCGAGCCCCGCCATGAGCGCCCTGCTCGACGACACGCTCGCCCCGATCCGCCAGGCCAGCCGCAACGCCATCACCGACCGCCCGTCACCGGCCGGTCGGCGTACGTGACGGTGATGTGACAGGCGCTGCGGCACGGTGGGCGCACACAGCACGTGGCACCGATCCCCGAGGGGTCGGGCAGGCCACCGGCGGAAGGGGTCCCATGAGTCGTCTACTGATCGTCAGCCGGATCATCCCGGGAGCGGAAGGGCGGGTCGCGCAGATCTTCGCCGAATCCGACGCCACCGAGCTGCCCAGCCTGACCGGCGTCACGCACCGCTCCCTGTACTGCCTGCACGACCTGTACGTACACCTGCTGGAGACCTCGGACGACGTCGACCCGGACGCCCTCGCGGCGGCCCGCAACCACCCGCTCTTCCAGCAGGTCAACGAGCGGCTCTCCGCGCACACGTCGCCGTACCTGCCGACCTGGCGCTCCCCCCGCGACGCGGTCGCCGGCTGCTTCTACCGGTGGGACGCCACCGACGCGCCGGAGGCGTGCCCAGCCAGCACCGACGCGCCGGAGGCGCGCCCAGCCAGCACCGACGCGCCAACGGCGCACCTGGCCGGCACCGAGGCACCCGCCGCGCACCCGGCCCGCTGACATGTCCGCCGCGCCACCGCACGTCCTGATCATCGGCGCGGGCACGGGCGGGCTGTGCCTGGCGCACGGCCTACGCCGCGCCGGGATCAGCGTCGCCGTCTACGAACGGCACCGTGACCGCGCCGATGGGCTGCTCGGCTACCGGGTCGGCATCGGCCCCACCGGTAGCCGGGCGCTGCGGGAGTGCCTGTCCCCGGAGCTGTTCGCCACCTTCCTGGCCACCTGCGCCCGGCCGCCGAACTACTTCAACGTCGTCACCGAGGGCCTCCGCCAGACCGCGTCGTTCGCGCTGCGGCCCAGCGCGGACCCGGTGCGCACCGAACACTCGGTGGCCCGGATGGTGCTGCGCCAGGTGTTGCTGACCGGCCTGGACGACGTGGTGCACTTCGACAAGACCTTCATCCGGTACGAGCAGCGCGACGACGGCACTGTCACCGCGTACTTCGCCGACGGCACCAGCGCCACCGGCGAACTGCTGGTGGCGGCCGACGGCACCCATTCCGCCGTACGCCGTCAGTACCTGCCGCACGCCGTCACCCGCGACGCCGGGACCATCAACATCGCCACCCGAATCCCGCTGACCCCGTACACCCGCGGTCTCATTCCGGAGCGGGTCCAGCAGGGCATCTCGCTGATCTTCGGCGTCGGCGGAATGATGGGCGTGCTGCACGTCATGGAGTTCAAGTGGGACGCCGAACGGGCGATCAAGCCCGGCGTCAGCGAGGCCGACGCGGCCCGGCTACGAGACTGGCCCGGGCTGGCGCACGACACCACCACCGACAACATCAACCTGATCATCTGGAGTACGGCCCGCCGGTTCCCGGCCGACATCATGGAACGCCGCGGCGAGGACCTGGTGCAGGTCGCCCTGGACCTCACCTCGAACTGGCACCCGCATCTGCGGGAGCTGCTCACCCACGCGGACCCGGCCAGCGCCCTACCGATCAAAGTGTCCACGTCCGAGCCGGTGCCGCCCTGGAAGAGCACACCGTCATCATGCTCGGCGACGCCATCCACACCATGACCCCGGGTCGCGGCGTGGGCGCGAACACCGCGCTGCGCGACGCACGCCTGCTCTGCGAGCAGCTCCTCCGCGCCACCGCCGGTGACAAGACGCTGCTCCAGGCGGTGGCCGACTATGAGGCGGTGATGGCGCCGTACGGCTTCGCGCGGGTCGCCGAATCGTTGAACCGCAGCGGCACCAACGGCGACGACCGGATGTACCGGCCGGTGGTGGGTCGGCTCGCGCTGCTCGGCGCACGCGGCTACTTCGGAGTGACCAGCCGGGTCCCCCGGCTCCGTCGCCGGTTCGTCGACGACTTCCACACCTACGAGGGCGACCAGGACTGAACCCCGCGGCTGCCCGACCCGGGCTCGGCGTTCCCCGCCGGGACCCGGGTCTCGTCGTGTCCGGCGCGCACCGCCCGACCGATCCACACGTGGCGCGCTCCATGCCCGATCTCATCGGTCGGGTTTCGGGGTGATCGGGCGACGCTGTGTCACCCGGCAGGCACCGGCTGAGGTGGCTGGCCCACCCGCAACGCTGACGGCCGATCCTGTCTGTCGTCGGCAATACGGGTGTGCGAAGCTGCGGCGAGTTTTTCTCGTGACTTTTCCAACGAGCTGAGAGGGAGGTTCGCCGTGGCGTGGTCTTTCGGACACTCACTGATAGTGGTACTGGCACTGGTGCTGGGCCTGGCCGCCGGGTGGCTGCTGCGCGGCCGGCGGGGCGTACCAGGCAATTCGATTGTGGATGGTGACCCCGTCGCCGGCCTGGCCGTGATCGAAACACCCACGCCGGCTGCCACCACCGACGAGGCCCGGCCCGTGGCCGCCGTCGACCCGGCACCCACCGCGGTCGCCGACGAGCCGGTACCGGTCGACACGGTCAGCGCGCCGGCCGCGATGACCGAACCGGACGGTCCCACCCCGGTGCCCGTGCCGGCGGACACCCCGAGCGCCGTCGACCCGGCGGACATCGCGCTGACCGAGGACCCGCCGCCGGTACCGGTCTCCGACCGGTCCGACGCTGCCGAACCGGCCGTGGAACCGGCCCGCGAGCCGGTCACGGTCGACGAGCAGCCCGCCCCGACGGCCGTGGTCGCTCCCCGCCAGCCGGCGGACGACCTTCCGTCCGCCGACACCGCACCGATCGACACGACGCCGGCCGACGACGCGCCGGCCACGACCACCCCGGTCGACACCGCGCCGGCCACGACCACCTCGACCGACAGCGCGTCCGCCGACACGACGTCGGCCGACGACGCGGAGACCAAGGCCACGTCGCTCGACCCGACGCCGGCAGACGCACTGTCGACCGCAGGACCGTCCGATGCCGAGCCGGTGCACGCCGATTCCGTGAACGCCGAGCCGGTCCAGGTCGACTCCGTGAACGCCGAGCCGGTCCAGGTCGACTCCGTGCACGCCGAGCCGGCGCACGCCGACTCCGTGCACGCCGAGCCGGTGCGCGCCGACTCCGTGCACGCCGAGCCTGCGGTTGCCGCAGCGGAGGCCGAGCGGTCGGCGGTGGCCACGCCTCCGGTCCGGCCGAGCGCCGCCGCGACCACTCCGGTCCCTTCCGGCGACACTGCGGTCAGCGGCGTCGACGCCGACCCGACGGGCCCGGCCGACGACTTCCGCCGGATTCAGGGGATCGGGCCGAAGATGGCGGCCGCGTTGCAGGACGCTGGCGTGCGCACGTACGGCCAACTCGGCGACTTGGACGAGCCGGCGCTGCGCGACCTGATCCGGGCCGCCGGGCTGCGCGCCGCACCTGGGCTGGCCAGTTGGCCGCAGCAGGCACGCGTGCTCGCCGGCGCCGGCGACGAGATGGCCGCGGTGCTGCCGAACGGCAACCCGGCCTGACCGCCTGCATTCGAGCCCCCGGCAGCCGTCCATCGCGACGGCGCGCCGGGGGCTCGGCCGTAGCTACCGACGCCTCCGACGCCGGCCATACCGGTGATCCACTCGGCATTCAGGAAACCGCGCCCGACCCGGACACCCCGGATGGCAGAAACCCGAGTCGATCACCCCAGCGAGCGCCCGTGCACCCACGCCCTCAGCACACGGCGAGCGATGCACCGCACTCCAAGATCGTGCTCGATCGTGGATGTCAACGCCGTTGCGTTAGGCGGAACGGCTGTTCGTCAACCGGCGCCACCTCGCCGATCATGCAGTTGTGGTGGGCAACAAAACGCCCGTAAACCGCTAAGCCGGGCACCACAACTGCATGATCGCCGCGCCCGCACTGCCCCTGCTCCGCGACCTTGCACTTTCTGTCCCGACACAAGGTGCATTCCACCCACGTCGACACCCGAAACCGCGCGATCGGCGCGAGCTACTCGCTCCACCTGCGGTGATCGACCAGGAGCCCCTTCGCCAGCACGGGTTGACCAGCCGGCCACAGCGGTCATGAAACGGTCTTGTCGTGGATGTAGTGGTGTCAGGCGCGGCGGATGCCACTACATCCACGATGATGGGCGATCTTGTCGGCAAAATCGGCTGCACCTGACCGGCGGCGGGACCAGGCCGCTGCACCTGACCGGCGGCGGGACCGGGTCGGAGCGCCGGCGCGCGGGTGACGGCCCGCTTCAGGCGCGCAGCTCGGCCGCGAGGTCGCCGATCGACGCCATCGCGTACCGCTGCATCCTTGGGCCGAAGGTGATGCGTGTCGCGCCGTGGCGGCCCAGCTCGGCGATGGACTCCCGGTCCGGGCCGGCGGCCATGTTGATCGGCCCGGTGATGCCCTCCCGCAGCTGCGGGAGCACCTTCAGCGGCGCCAGGATCGGGTAGACGCAGTCGGCGCCGGCCGCCACGTAGCGGCGGGCGCGTTCCACCGCGTCGGCCGGGTCACCCGTCCCGAACAGGAACGTGTCGACCCGGGCGTTGATGAAGAGCGCGTCGCCCGCCTCCGCGCGCACTTCGGCCAGCCAGTCCGCGTGCCGCTGCGGGTCCTTCAGGGTGGCGTGCCCCTCGGAGTCTTCCAGGTTGCAGCCGACCGCGCCGGCCTCCAACAGCCGCCCGACCAACTCGGCGGGCGCGAGGCCGTAACCGCCCTCGACGTCTGCGGACACCGGAACGGAGACGGCGCGGACGATCCGCGCGACCGCCGCGAACATCTCGTCCGGCGGGGTCGCGCCGTCCTCGTAACCGAGTGAGGCGGCGACACCCGCGCTCGGGGTCGCGAGCGCTGGGTAGCCGGCGTCGGCGAGCACCCGGGCGCTGGCCGCGTCCCAGGGGCCCGGCAGGACGAGCGGGTCGCCGGCGGCACGGTCGTGGTGCAGGGCGCGGAAGGTGGAGGCTGTCATCGTTGGTGTCTCCCGACGGGGCTGCGGGGGGGCGAGGCTCAGGGGGTGTGTCCGCCGTTGGAGTCAAGCACTGCGCCGCCGCAGGGCGCCGCGCTCCGCCGCAGGGGCGCCGCTTACTTGATCTTGCGGGTGGACCGGACCACGATGCCCTCGTACTCCGGGTGTTTGACCAGCCAGTCGGCGAGGAACGGGCAGATCGGCACGACGGTCCGGCCCTTGCTGCGCGCGTCGTCCATCACGGCCCGCGCCAGCGTTGACCCGACGCCCTTGCCCTCGTACGCCGGATCGACCTCGGTGTGCGTGTAGGCGATGATCGAGCCGGTCAGCTGGTAGGTGACGAACCCGGCGACCGCGCCTGTCTCGTCGCGCGCCTCGAAGCGCTCCCGCGCCGGCGCGTCTGTCACGGTGAACTGCACCCGACCATCCAACCACCCGACCCGGCGGCGCTCGCCGCGAGGCCGGCGGGGACGTGACCGCACGCGCATCGTCTGCACCGAAACGGGAAACGCAACGCCGCCGCTTCACCCGCCATCGCTGGCAATCTTGGACACTTCCCGTTAGCTAACGGAAACTGTCCAAGATCTACCCTGTCAACCGCCTCGGACGGCGTCGCCGGCACGGTCTTCGACCATCAGACGCACCAACACCCCCGCTCACCGGACCCTCGGAATAGATCGTCTGGGGTGGCCCGACCAGTGCGCGGACCCGGCGTACACCGCGCGGCAGGAGGCGTATGCCCGCGCGTTCGGCACCCGAGGTCTGTAAGCCCCCGCAGATGGTCGTCAACGGCACCCTCGAGTTCGTCGGCGGGCGCGGCGCGAGCGTGGTCGGCTACGTCCGGGAGAACGGCGACCGGGCCACCGCCGTCGAGCTGTCCACCGCGTAATCTCGGCGCATGCGGTTGGTGCGCGGTACGAGGGGGTTCGGTGGCTGACGCGGACGACGTACGCCGGGTGGCTCTGGCCCTGCCGCACACGGTGGAGAACCCCAGTGACGGCTTCGACTTCCGGGTGGCCGACAAGGGCTTCGTCTGGTCCTATCCGGAGCGCATACCCGGCAAGCCGAGGGTGATTCGACTCGACATCGCGGTGCTGTTCGTCGGCGACGAGGCCGAGAAGCAGGCTCTCCTGCTCGGGGAGCCCGAGATCTTCTTCACCACGCCCGGCTACGACGGCCTGCCCCTGGTGCTGCTGCGCCTGGCGGCGGTCGACCTGGACCGGCTGACCGAGCTGGTGACCGACGCGTGGCGGATGCGCCTGCCGGACGCGTTGCGGAGCGGCCGCGAGGGCGCACTGCCAGGCGACCGTGAGAGCGCCGGCAAATAGCGACATCAGCACGCAACGCGCTGGACACATTGACGGGGATCTCGGTACTCCATTACGGTGGCCGAGAGAGCGCTCTCTCACCTGACCTTCCCCCCAATTCAGACGCATCGCGCTGGACCCGGCAAGGGCCGCACCCGGCGCGCGATGGAGGCACGATGAAACCTCCCGTCCCCCACCGCCGATGGGCCCTGGCCGCCGCCACCGCGCTGGCCCTGGTCTTCGGCGGCCTCACCATCCCCGTCACCCGCGCGGCCGAAGCCGCACCCGTCGGCGCCGGCAGCTACACCACCACCCCGGTCGGCCCGCTCCCCACCGGCTGCGGCGCGATGTCCAGCAACCCCCGGCAGTTCGCCACCGCCAACGCGCCCGCCGGGCCGATACCCACCAACGACTGGTGGTCCTCGCTGCTCTGGAAGCGCACCGACTGCTCCTTCAGCGAGCCGCTGCACGCCCACCCGATCTCGTACGACACGTTCGGCGACGGGCTCGGCTTCTCCGCCAACTCCACCCCCGCGATCAGCGGCACCGCCACCGGTGTCGGTGAATACCACTACCCGTACGTGCAGGACATCCGGGTCGGTGTGGCCGGGCTCAGCGCACCCCTGGTCAAGGTCGACGGCTGGACGGACTGGACGGTCAGCCCGCACTGGAGCGACGGCACCCGCACCATGCGCGCGACCATCGGCCACGGTCTGCCCTTCGCGTACTTCCAGACCACCGGCGGCAACGCGCAGATCAGCACCGCCGGCACCCCCGACGTCTGGTCCAACAGCGGAACCACCATCGGCTTCCGGGTCAACGGCCACGACTACGTCGGGTTCGCGCCCAGCGGCGCCAACTGGACCGTGGCGTCCGGTCAGATCTCGTCCACCCTGGCCGGTCGCGGCTACTTCTCGGTCGCCCTCCTGCCGCCGACGTCGAGCACCACCGAGCGGGCCAGCCTGGCCGCGACCTACGGCCAGTACGCACACGCCCACGTGACCGGCACCCAGGTCTCGTACGCGTACAACCCGGCGACCAGCGGCCTGACCACCACGTACGCGTTCACCACGACCGCCCGGGAGGGCACCGCCACGCAGACCGTGGTCAGCCTCTACCCGCACCAGTGGAAGTCGCTGAGCGGGTCCACCGCGATCACGCCGACCTACCCGTCGGCGCGCGGCCGGATGAAGGTGCTCACCGGCGTCAACCAGTTCCGCACCGCCATGAAGTTCCAGGGCATCCTGCCGGAGCTGCCGGCCGTCGGCGACGGCAGCGGCGGTGACCTGGCGACGCTCACCGGGCACCTGACCGCCACCCGCGCCAACCCGATGGACCAGCGCGGTAACGACACCTACTGGACCGGCAAGGGGCTCGGCCGGGCCGCGCGGATCGCCGAGATCGCCGACCAGGTCAACGACGTCACGACCCGCGACAGCGCGCTGAACGCGATCCGCAGCACACTCACCGACTGGTTCACCGCGTCCAGCGGAAAGACCAGCCGGGTCTTCTACTACGACAACAACTGGGGCACCCTGATCGGCTACCCGGCGTCGTACGGGTCCGACCAGGAGCTCAACGACCACCACTTCCACTACGGCTACTACATCGCCGCCGCCGCGACCCTGGCGAAGTTCGACCCGACCTGGGCGGCCACCAGCCGCTACGGCGGCATGGTCGACCTGCTGATCCGCGACGCCAACAACTACCGGCGCGACGACACCCGCTTCCCGTACCTGCGGGACTTCGACATCTACGCCGGTCACGACTGGGCGTCCGGGCACGGCTCCTTCGGCTCCGGCAACAACCAGGAGTCCTCGTCGGAGGGGATGAACTTCGCCAGCGCCCTGATCCAGTGGGGGCAGGCGACCGGCGACACCGCCGTCCGCGACGCGGGCGTCTTCCTCTACACCACGCAGGCCGCGGCCATCCAGGAATACTGGTTCGACGTCAGCGACCAGAACTTCCCCAGCGCGTTCGGGCACTCGACGGTCGGCATGGTCTGGGGCGACGGCGGCGCGTACGCCACCTGGTTCAGCGGCGAGCCGGAGATGATCCAGGGCATCAACCTGCTCCCGGTCACCGGTGGTCACCTCTACCTGGGCAACAACCCGGCGTACGTGCGGACCAACTACGCCGAACTCGTCCGCAACAACGGCGGGCCACCGACCGTGTGGCAGGACATCCTCTGGCAGTTCCAGGCCCTCGGGGACGCCGACACGGCGCTGGCGAACCTGCGGGCGAACCCCGGCTACACCCCGGAGGAGGGAGAGAGCCGGGCGCACACGTTCCACTGGATCCGCAACCTCGCCGCCCTCGGCACCGTCGACACGACGGTGACCGGCAACCATCCGCTCTCCGCGGTCTTCTCCCGCAACGGGGCCCGCACCTACGTGGCGTCGAACCCGACGGCGACGCCGATCACTGTGACGTTCTCCAACGGCACCGTCCTCACGGTGGGAGCCGGCAAGACGGCCACCACCGGGGCGTACACCTGGAGTGGTGGCAATGCGGCCGGCGGCGTCCCGCCGACGACGCCGACCGACCCCCCACCGCCGACGACCCCGCCGCCGACGACCACCCCGCCGCCGACGCCGGGCAACCCGACGCGGTATCTGCTGCCCGGGGGTGGGTTGGGCGCCGCCGGTAGCGCGGCCACCACGACGGTTGCGGCGGCGAACGGAAACCACGACGGTACGCCCACCAACGCCCAGGTCTTCACGGCGACCGGCCTCAACCTCGCGTACGGCGGCGGGCAGACCGCGTTCGACCTGTTCGTGGACGCCGGGTCGGCGGTCGGCAACGGCGTGCAGGTGCGGATCTCCTACGACCTCACCGGCAACGGCAGTTGGGACCGGGTGGAGACGTCACGCTACTTCGCCACCGACCCGGTCCCCGGCTACGAGCACTACACGCAGAACGCCGGCCTCTCCTCGGCCACCGGCACGTTGGGCGCGCTGAGCAACGGCACGGTGCGGGTGGAGGTGTGGTCGGCGATCGGCAACAACCCGAGCACTGTGGGCATCGGCAACCAGTCGGTGCTGCGGCTCCCGTACTCCTGACCGATCCGTTCGTCGCGACACGATGTCGGCCGGTGTGCGGTCAGTCGGTCATTCTCAGGAGGCGGTGCAGGTGGGCGTGATGCCGGCGGCACTGCCGTTGCCCTGGAAGCCGAACTCGGTGACCTGGCCCGCGCCGAGCCGGCCGTTGTAGTCCACGTTGGCGAACCGGACCGTGCCGGTGGAGCCACTGGCCGTCGCGCTCCAGGTGTTCGTGACACTCGCACCACTCGGAAGCGTGACGCTGACGTTCCAGCCGCTGGTTCCGGCGGAGCCGGCGGTCACCTTCACGGTGGCCACGAATCCACCGGTCCACGAGTTCAGTGACACCGACGCCGAGCAGCCACCCGTCCCCGGCGGAGGAGTGGTGGGCGGCGGGGTCGTGGGCGGCGGGGTGGTCGGCGGCGGGGTCGTGGGCGGCGGCGTGGTCGGGATGCCGGGGCCGGCGTTCAGGGCGTTCAGGACGTTGGTGTACGCGGCCTTCTTGTTGCCGTTGCAGTCGAACAGCAGGGCGTTGTCCGAACCACGCCACGAGTCGCAGTCGCGCACACCCCAGGTGGTGATGCCGGTGCAGCGGGAGACGTTCATGCAGGCGCGGGTGACCGACCCGAAAATGCTGGCCTGGTTGCCGCCGGTCATCACGTCCAGCTCGGTGATCTGCACATCCACACCGAGATCAGCGAAACGCTGCAGGTTGGCCTGGTAGTCACCGGCCAACGAGGTACCCAGGTGCGACTGGAAGCCCACACAGTCGATCGGCACGCCACGGGACTTGAAGTCCCGCACCATGTTGTAGATCCCCGTCGACTTCGCGTTGATCCCGTCGGTGTTGTAGTCGTTGTAACACAACTTCGCACCCGGATCCGCCGCCCGCGCAGCCCGGAACGCCGCCTCGATCCAGTCATTCCCCGTGCGCTGCAGATTCGAGTCACGCCGCCCACCGGAACCACCGTCAGCGAACGCCTCGTTCACCACATCCCAGGCATAGATCTTGCCCCGGAAATGCGTCGCCACCTGCGTGACGTGGTTGATCGCCGCGTTACGCAACGCGGTACCCGACAAGCCCTGCGCCCAACCCGGCTGCTGCGCGTGCCACAGCAACGTGTGACCCCGCACGCTCATGCCGTTGGCCTGCGCGTGACTGACCAGACGATCACCACCGCCGTAGTTGAACTGGCCCTGCTGCGGCTCGGTGGCGTCCCACTTCATCTCGTTCTCGGGCACGACACTGTTGAACTCACGGTTCAGGATGGTCGTGTAGGCGCTGGTGGACAGCTTGCCCGTGGCGACAGCGGCGCCGAAGTAGCGGCCCTTCTCGGCGGCCGAAGCCCGAAGGGTCGTGCCGGCGCTCGCCGTGGAGGTCAGTGCCATCGTCATTCCGGCGGCGAGAACGCCGGTGACTGCGATGGTCACCGCCGCTCGCCAGGCTCTTCTGTGATTCATGCGGATTCCTTCTCTGTGGTGGTGCAGCGATGGAGGCGCAGCGCCCGAATCTGCTCCTGCGCGACATCGGAGACGGCAGCAGCGGTCGCCGTCGCGGCAGCAGTGCGGGGAGTCCTGAACCGACGTCCGGCATGCCCTGGGCGGACGTCGCGCTCCGAGGGGCCACAGCAGATTCGCCCGGTGAACCACAGGTGCGGCCACCCTCAACCATCGACTGTGAGCGATAACATGCTGTTCGTCAAGTCGTAACGAGACGGGCCCGGCGCGGGGTCGCCCCGGTCGCAGCGGCGGGGGCAGGTCGCTGCGCTGCCGGAGCCGTACGAGCACGGCTCCGGCAGCACCCGTCACTGGAGCGAGGCGTCGTCGACGAGGAGGCTGTCGGTGCCCTCCGCCGTCTCCACATAGAAGGCGGCACTGGACAGCGTGCCGCTCCACGACACGGTCGTGGTGCCGGTGAGCAGGGTCCAGCCGTTGACGTTCACCCCCACCGCCGGAGTCAGCTGGAGGTAGTTCGTGGTGCCGTTCGCGGTCAGCGAGAGCGTCGCCTTCGCCGACGGGGTGCCGCTCTGTGCGCGTACCCAGACGTTTGTGGTGTAGCTCTTGCCGTTGGTGAGCCTGGCGGTCACGTCCTGGCTGGGGCCGTTCCACGCGCCGGTCCGGCCGGTGATCGACAGCGACCCACTGCCGCCGTGCGCGACGGTGGTGTTCCTGGCGAGCGTTCCGCTGCCGTGCACACCCCAGCCGGTCGTGCCGTTCTCCACGTCGCCGTTGGTGAGCAGGTTGGCGCCGCCGCCGGTGCTGCCGCTGAACTGCCACCAGTTGATGTTGAACAGGTTGCCGCTGCCGCCGGCCATCCGCAGGTACAGATCATGGGTGCCGGTCGCGCCGCTCACCGCGCAGGTGGTGGTGCTCCAGGTCTGCCAACCGCCGGTGCCGCCCACGGTGCAGGTGCCCACGGTCGGACCGCTGGCGCTGTCGAGGCGTACCTCGATCCGGCCGCCGCTGGTGGCCGACGCGACCCGGGCGCTGAACGAGGTCGCACCGGCGCCGAACGCGACGCCCTTGACCTTGATGTAGTCGCCGTTCTCGATCCAACCGACGTTCATCCCGCCCTCGCTGGACGCCTCGGTCTCGATCCCCGAGCCCCACGCGATCGTCTCGGCCTCCTGCCGCACGTACGGGTTGAGCGTGCCCACCTGCGGCGCGCCCGTGGTGGTCATGGTGATCGTCGGAATCGTGCC
This sequence comes from Micromonospora sp. NPDC005220, assembly GCF_040607895.1. NCBI lineage: Bacteria > Bacillati > Actinomycetota > Actinomycetes > Micromonosporales > Micromonosporaceae > Micromonospora > Micromonospora sp. NPDC005220. The sequence goes on along the minus strand of NZ_JBEXHP010000017.1, from coordinate 18,948 downwards.
GTTGCTGTTGTAGCTGAACTTCTCCACCGCGACCGAACGGGTGTAACCACCACCACCGGGCAGCGCCCCGTTGTGATAGAAGAAATACGATCCACCCTGGAAGTCGACGACACCCGCGTGATTGGTGAAGCTACTGCCCTGTCGCGGCATGATCGTTCCCCGATACGTCCACGGCCCGGTCGGCCCGGTCGCCGTGGAATACGCGATGAACTCCGAGCAGCACTCCGCGGCGAACACGTTGTAGTACAACCCGTTGCGCTTGAACACCCACGGCCCCTCCTCATACAGCGTCGGCCGACTCGCGTTGCCGTTACGGGTGCCGAACCCCGCCGTCGTGAGCTGAATGCGGGTCGCGCTGCCCGAGTACGAGATCATGTCCTGGTTCAGCTTCACGTACCACAGACCCGGGTTCCCCCAGTACAGGTACGCCTGGCCGTCGTCGTCGATGAAGACGGTCGGATCGATCTCGTTGTTGCCGACCAGTGGTCGACCGAGCGCGTCGCGGAACGGCCCGGTGGGGCTGTCCGCCACCCCGACGCCGATGACCATCTGCCCGTTGGAGCGCTGGCGCACCGGCACGTACCAGTAGAACTTCCCGTTACGCGCGACGACCTGCCCGGCCCACGCGTTGGCGTCCGCCCACGCGAACGTCGCCAGGCTCATCGGCGAGCCGTGGTCGGTCCAGTTCACCATGTCCGCGGACGACCACACCCGCCATTCCTTCATGGTGAAGTACGTCGAGCCGTCCTCGTCGTGTCCGGTGTAGAGGTACACCCGGCCGTTGTGCACCAACGGCGCCGGATCGGCGGTGTAGATGTGCTGCACGATGGGGTTGTCGGCCCGGGCCGTGCCCGGAATCAGTGCCAGGACGCAGGCCATGCTCGCCAGCCAGGCGATGGCGCGCCTGGCCCGGCGGGTGGCTCGGGTTGTGGCTGGATCTTTCACCTTCACGATTGCTCCCACAGAGAGTGCGCGGTACGCGATGTCCGACTCGGCGAGCCAGCGCTGCCCTGACCGTCGCCCGAACGGGCCTTGCCGTCCGCAGGTCGAGCAGCAACCGGCTGCCGTGTTAGCGTTAACAGATCTTTGTGGATACCCCCTCCCCTATCTGACCTGGATTTTTGCGGGGTACGGGATGACCGTCGTAACCACATCGCAGCTTTGATGTATCGACGTTGACATCGAAGATTTACGATGCACCGTACTGAGCGACCGGGCGGGCGTCAACGGAGGAGAATTCCTCGCCATGCGTCACTCACCGTGACACTCCGGCGATTGTGAGCCCGGTGAGTGTCCGTTTCGGACGATAGCTGCCACTGGACCCGGCGCCCCCAGGTCAGGTCGCCGCCGAGTGGGGTCGGCGTGGCGTCGCGGGGGTTGCGGGCGTGTTAACGACCAACTATGTTAGCGATCACATCGATGTGTCGCGATAGGCGCCAGGGTGGGCACCCGGCGTCCACGGCGCCCGCGTTCCACCACCCACACCGCATCCGCTGTCGGCCTCTGTCACCGACGATCCGCCGCCATCAATGGCGGCCCCGACGTACCCGGCCACCTGGAGGTTCCCATGCCACCCCCACCCCTCAGCCGCCGCCACCTGCTCCAGGCCGCCGGAGCCACAGTGGTGCTCTCCGCGACCGGCGCCGCCGTCTCCCCCGGGAGCGCGTCCGCCGCCGTCGTGCCCCCGGCCCGGTCCGACATCGGCGTCTCGGCGTACCCCTTCGACCCCGGTCAGGTACGACTCAACGCCGGCCGTTGGATGGACAACCAGACCCGGACACTCAACTACCTGCGGTTCGTCGACGTCGACCGGATGCTCTACAACTTCCGCGCCAACCACCGGCTGTCCACCAACGGCGCCGCCACCAACGGCGGCTGGGACGCGCCGAACTTTCCGTTCCGGACCCACATGCAGGGGCACTTCCTGAGCGCCTGGGCGTACGCGTACGCGGTGCTGGGCGACACCACCTGCCGGGACAAGGCCAACTACATGGTGGCTGAGCTGGCCAAGTGCCAGGCCAACAACTCCGCCGCCGGGTTCGGCGCGGGCTACCTCTCCGGGTTCCCGGAGTCCGACTTCACCGCGCTCGAGGCCCGGACGCTGTCCAACGGCAACGTGCCCTACTACTGCATCCACAAGACCCTCGCCGGGCTGCTCGACGTCTGGCGCTACACCGGGAACACCCAGGCCCGTACGGTGCTGCTGGCCCTCGCCGGCTGGGTCGACACCCGGACGAGCCGACTGAGCTCCAGCCAGATGCAGTCGATGCTGGGCACCGAGTTCGGTGGCATGAACGACGTGCTCGCCGACATCTACCAGCAGACCGGCGACTCCCGCTGGCTCACCGCCGCCCAGCGGTTCGACCACGCGGCCGTGTTCAACCCGCTGGCCGCCAACTCCGACCAGCTCAACGGGCTGCACGCCAACACGCAGGTGCCCAAATGGATCGGCGCGGCCCGCGAGTACAAGGCCACCGGGACCACCCGGTATCGGGACATCGCCAGCAACGCGTGGACCATCACCGTCGGCGCGCACACCTACGTCATCGGCGGCAACAGCCAGGCGGAGCACTTCCGGGCGCCCAACGCGATCGCCGGCTACCTCAGCAACGACACCTGCGAGCAGTGCAACACGTACAACATGCTCAAGCTGACCCGGGAGCTGTGGCTGCTCGACCCGAACCGGACCGACTACTTCGACTTCTACGAGCGCGCCCTGATCAACCACCTCATCGGTGGGCAGAACCCGGCCGACAGCCACGGTCACATCACCTACTTCACCCCGCTGCGGCCGGGCGGGCGTCGTGGGGTGGGCCCGGCCTGGGGCGGCGGCACCTGGAGCACCGACTACAACTCGTTCTGGTGCTGCCAGGGCACCGGCCTGGAGATCAACACGAGGTTGATGGACTCCATCTACTTCTACAACGGCACGACACTGAGCGTGAACCTGTTCACGCCGTCGGTGCTGGACTGGACCCAGCGCGGCATCACCGTCACCCAGAGCACCAGCTACCCGGTCGGCGACACCAGCACCCTGACCCTGTCCGGGTCGATGAGCGGCTCGTGGAGCATCCGGGTGCGCATCCCGTCCTGGACCAGCGGCGCGACGATCGCCGTCAACGGCACGGTACAGAACGTCGCCACCACGCCCGGCAGCTACGCCACTGTCACCCGCACCTGGGCCGCCGGCGACACCATCACCGTACGGCTGCCGATGCAGGTCGTCATGCGGGCCGCCAACGACAACACCTCGGTCGCCGCCGTCACGTACGGCCCGACGGTGCTGGCCGGCAACTACGGCAACACCGCGCTCAGCGCCCTGCCGTCGCTCACCGTCTCCTCGATCGCGCGAACCAGCACCAGCTCGCTCGCGTTCACCGCCAGCGCCAACGGCTCCACGGTGAACCTCGCCCCCTTCTACGACGCCCACGGCTACAACTACACGGTCTACTGGAATGCCAGCGGAGGCGGCAGCACCGGCGGCAGCTACCGCCTGGTCAACGTCGGCACCGGCCTGGTCCTCGGCATCCAGAACATGTCCACCGCCGACGGTGGGCTGGCAGTGCAGTGGGGCGACACCGGCACCGCCGACCACAACTGGGTGATGGTGACCGACGGCAACGCGGTCCGGTTCCGCAACGTCAACAGCGGCAAGGTGCTGGGCGTGGAGAACATGTCCATCGCCGACAACGCCCGGGTCCTGCAGTGGGCCGACAACGGCACCGCCGATCACCGGTGGATCCTGGTGGACAACGGCGACGGCACCTACAAGATCCGCAACGTCAACAGCAACAAGCTGCTCGGGATCCTGAACGGGTCGACCGCCTACGGTGCGCAGGCCGTGCAGGATCCGGACAACGGCAGCGCGGACAACCGGTGGAGACTGGTCCGCAACGCCTGATCCCGGCCCCGCTGCACGGGCTCACCGGCGCGGTCACCCGAAGGCCGCGCCGGTGACGCCGGGCGGTCGCGCGCCAGCGGTCGTACAGTGGGGAGGGTCCTGGCCCCAGTGAACGTGGCGGACGTGTCGGCTCGTGCCGCTTTCCGCCCGGAAGGAGCACAGTGAACCGCCCCCTCCGCACCACGCTCGTCGGCGCGTTGACCGCCACCATGTTGGCCACTGTCGCCGTCGCGCCGGCGCAGGCGCACCCCGGATCCCAGCCGCCGACCGTCCTCGCCCTCCCCGACGGCTTCCAGCCCGAGGGCATCGCCACCGCCGGTCGGTACGCCTACTTCGGCTCCCGCGCGACCGGCGCCATCCAGCGCGTCGACCTGGTCACCGGCCGCGGCACGACGATCGGCGCGGCCACCGGCACCCCGTCGCTCGGCCTCAAGGTCGACACACGCGGCCGGCTCTTCGTCTCGGGTGGCACCGCCGGTGACGCTCGGGTGCTCGACACCCGCACCGGCGAGGTGCTGGCCCGCTACCAGTTCGCCACCGCCCCGACCTTCGTCAACGACGTCGTCCTGACCCGCGACGCCGCGTACTTCACCGACTCGAACCGGCCGGTGCTCTACCGGCTGCCGCTCGGCCGCGGTGCGGCGCTGCCGCCCGCCGACGCCTTCACCACGATCACGCTGACCGGCGCGTACCAGCAGGTCGGCACCGGTGTGAACCTCAACGGCATCGCCGCCACACCGGACGGCCGGGCGCTGATCGTCGTCCAGTCCACCACCGGCACGCTGTACCGGGTCGACCCGACGACCGGCGTGAGCACCGCCGTGGACGTGCCGGGCCACACCTTCACCAACGGCGATGGGCTGCTCCTGCTCGGCCGCACCCTCTACGTCGTGCAGAACCGGCTCAACCAGATCGCGGTGGTCCGGCTGAACCACGCCGGCACCGCCGGGGCCCTCACCACCACCATCACCGACCCGAACTTCGACGTGCCGACCACCGTCGCCCAGGCGCTGGGCCGGCTCTACCTGCCCAACGCCCGGTTCACCACGCCGCCGACCCCCAGCACGCCGTACACGGCCGTCGCGGTCAGCGCCCGCTGAGCGGCCCGAGGGGGCATCCGCCACCCGGGTGCCCCCTCGGCCCACCGCTCTGGATCTCGATCGCCGATCGGCCGCCGGTAGGATCACTGACTCCTCGGCGATGACTGTCGCCTGTGCACCCCGGAGTCCGTGTGGCCGCCCGTTCGTACCGGTTCCTGCGCCGAACCCTGGCCGTGGGCTGCCTCCTCGCCGCCGCCGCACTGCCGGCCACCCGGCCGGTCGCGCCGCTGGCCGCACGCACCGACGCCACCGACGCCACGGACGCCCCGCAGCCCACGGTCCTACGGATGCTCCAGCTGAACCTCTGCAACAGTGGCCGCGCCGGCTGCTACACCGGCCGCGCGATGGCCAGGGCGACCGAGGTGATCACCAACGAGGCACCCGATCTGGTCACCCTCAACGAGATCTGCGCGGGCGACCTTTCCGCCCTGCACGGCGTGTTCCAAACCGTCCACCCCGGGCGCACCGTCGTGGCCGCGTTCCAAGCTGCCGGCGACCGCCCGAGCGGCGACGACACCCGCTGCCGCAACGGCCAACGGTTCGGCATCGGGCTGCTGACCCACGTGCCGACGCCGGCAACCCCGAGCACCGTCTACGCCGGAACCCACCCCACGCAGGACCTCGCGGACCCCGAGGAACGAGCCTGGCTCTGCGTCGACGCCGACGGCGTCCTGCTCGCCTGCACCACGCACCTGTCGGCCACCGGCTACCGTGTCGCGCTCAGCCAGTGCGACCACCTGCTCGACACCATCCTGCCGGCGATCAGCCGCGACGCCGGGTACGAGCCCACCGTGCTGGGCGGCGACCTCAACCTGCGCGCCGGCCACGACCCGGACGTGCGGTCCTGCACACCGTCGGGCCATCAGCGGATCGACGACGGCCGACTGCAACACATCACGGCGACCAGCGACATCACGCTCTGCTGTCGCACTCTGGTGCCCATGCACGGCGCGACCGACCACCCCGGGTTGCTGGCCACCCTCACCATCGACCCCAGCCGACCCGGCCGGCGGCCGGCCTGATCGGCCTCCCGTACCGGGCACGGATGGCGCGGGCCGACCGGACGGCGTCAGCGCGGCGGCGTGTCCCGGCGGGACGGAAACGGGTTACCCGGCTGGCCGAGGGTGGAGCGGGCGCGCAACCCCACCGGGTCGGGAGCGGCGGTGGGCGTCGGGGCCGCCGGTGCCGAAAGCCGCCGCCCGTCCAGGTACGCGGTGGCGGCCCGGTCGTCGTCGGTCGGAGCGGCGAGCAGCGCGTAGAGCAGCCCGACCACCCCGAAGATCACGGCCAGCACGATCGGCACCAGCAGGGTGCTCACCCCGGCGCCGGTCACCTCGCCCGCCCGTTCGTGGCGGTGCACCGACAGGGCGCTCATGCCGGTGAAGTGCATCCCGTTGACGGCGATCCCCATGACCAGCGCGGAGGCGAAGATCGCCAACGCCCGCCGAACGGTCATCGCGAGCCACAGCGCGACGGTGGACGCCACCACGGCGATGACCACCGAGAGCACCACCCGAACGGTGTCGTAGCCGAGGGTGCCGTTGAGCCGCATGGCGGCCATGCCGGTGTAGTGCATGGAGGCCACCCCGGCACCGGTGAAGACGCCGCCGGCGATCAGTCGGACCGGGTTCAGCCGGCCGGTGCCCACGATGGCCAGGCCGACACCGACCGCCACCACGGCGATGGCCGTGCTGGCCGCGGTCAGCGGCACGTCGTAGCGGATCCGGGTGTTCTCGACGGCGAAGCCGAGCATGGCCATGAAGTGCATCGCCCAGATGGCGGTGCCACCCAGCGCCCAGGCCGACAGCAGACCCCACCACGCCCGCTGACCGTTCGTCCGGGCCGTGCGAATGCGCCCGGCGCAGACCAGACCGAGGATCGAGCCGAGCACGGACAACGCGTAGCTCAGCGCGGGTGTGATCCACCCGTACTCAAAATGATTGATCTCCGCCACGGCGGACCTCTCCCCATTAGTTACCGGCGCGTCAACGAGACGCCTCGGCAATGATCAGGGGTGCTGTGAGCAGGAGCAACAGCACCCCCCGGGCTATCCGAGGGGTGCGGTTGCGGTGACCGTGCGCTGCGTCGATTCGACGACAATAACTACCGAAAGTAATTGTCAGGCCGACGTATGGTACGCGAGAACGCCCCGATTGACGGCCGCGATCGCCTGGCGGGCGGTGGAACGCAGCTCCGGTGCGGCACCGCCCGAGTCGGCAATCTGACCGAGCAGGTCGACGACCTGTCGGGCCCACCGGACGAAGTCGCCGGCCGGCATCTCACCCTCGATCTCGTGACCGCTGCCGAGCACCTTGGCCAGCGCCTCGCCCCGGGCCCACCGGTAGACGGGCCAGGCGAACCCGAGATCCGGCTCCCGGGTCGCGGTCAGCCCCCGCGCCGCCTCGTCGGCCTCGATCTCCCCCCACAGCTTCAGCGTCTCGTCCACCGCGTCGGCCACCGGCCCACGCGGCAGCGACGCCCGCTCGTCGACATCGCGGCGCGCCTCGAACACCACCACCGACACCGCGGCGGCCAACTCGGCCGGGGACAGCCCGTTCCACACCCCCCGGCGCAGGCACTCGGCGACCAGCAAATCCGCCTCGGTCCAGATCCGGCCCAGCATCCGACCGGCGTCGGTGACCGCGCCGTCGGCGGCGAGGTAGCCGCGCTCGGTCAGCAACGCCACGATCCGGTCGAACGTCCGAGCGAGGGACCCGGTACGCCCACTGACCCGCTCGCGCAGCTCCTCGGTGTCGCGCTCCAGCCGCCGACGCCGCTCCGCCCAGCGGGCGTGCTCCTCCCGCTCCGGGCAGGCGTGGCAGGGGTGGTGGCGCAGCTCGGTGCGGAGCTGGGTGATCCGGTGGTCCTCGCCGGTCGCCGGCCGGGACCGGCCACCGCGTCGGCCGCCGTGCCGGTCCAGGCCGGTGCCGCTGACCTCGGCGGCGAGATCCCGGCGGGCGGCCGGGGACCGGTGGTTGAAGTGCTTGGGCACCCGGATCCGGGCCAGCACCTCGGCCGGCGTGGTGAAGTCGCCGGGGCTGACCCGCCCGGCCCACCGGTCCTGGGTGAGCACCAGCGGTCGGGGCTCACCGAACCCGCCGGTCGCCGGGTCCAGCACGACGGCCAGCCCGGCGCGGCGGCCCGACGGCACCCGGATCACGTCGCCGACGCGCAGCCGCTCCAACGCCGCCACCGCGGCGGCCTTGCGCTGGGTCTGCCCCTGCCGGGCGATCGCCTTCTCCCGGTCGGCAATCGCCACCCGCAGCGCGAAGTACTCGTCGAAGTCGCCGTGGTGGCAGGCGGCCTCCGCGCCGTACGCCTCGATGGTTTCGGTGTTGCGCTGCACCTGCCGGGCCAGGCCGACCACCGACCGGTCCGCCTGGAACTGCGCGAACGAGGACTCCAGCAGGGCCCGGGCCGGCTCCGCGCCGACCGTGCCGACCAGGTTCACGGCCATGTTGTACGACGGCCGGAAGCTGGAACGCAGCGGGTAGGTGCGGGTCGACGCGAGCCCGGCCACGTGCCGGGGGTCGGTCTCCGGGGACCACACCACGACCGCGTGGCCCTCCACGTCGATGCCCCGGCGACCGGCGCGCCCGGTGAGCTGCGTGTACTCCCCCGGGGTCAGGTCGACGTGCGCCTCGCCGTTGTACTTGACCAGCCGTTCCAGGACCACGCACCGCGCCGGCATGTTGATGCCCAGAGCGAGGGTCTCGGTGGCGAAGACCGCCTTGACCAGACCGCGGACGAACAGCTCCTCGACGACCTCCTTGAAAACCGGCAGCATGCCGGCGTGGTGGGCGGCCAGGCCGCGTTCCAGGCCGTCCAACCACTCCCAGTAGCCCAGGACCGACAGGTCCTCGCCGGGAATGGCGGTGACCCGGGACTCGACGACCCGGCGGATCTCGGCCCGCTCCTCCGCCGAGGTGAGCCGCAACCCGGCGGCGAGACACTGCTGCACCGCGGCGGCGCAACCGGCCCGGCTGAAGATGAACAGGATCGCCGGCAGCAGGCCCTCCCGGTCCAGTCGGTCGACGATGTCGGGGCGCATCGGGCCACGCCAGCGCGGCCCACGCCGACCGGCACCGGGCCCCGCGCTGCGCCCCTCGCCCAACTCCAGCCGCCGCACGGTGTCCCGGGTGTAGCGCAGCAACTCCGGGTGCACGTCGTGCTTGCGGGCGGCGTCGGCGTCGTGGAACAGGTCGAACATCCGCTTGCCGACCAGCATGTGCTGCCACAACGGCACCGGCCGGTGCTCGCTGACCACCACGGCGGTCTCGCCGCGCACGGTGACCAGCCAGTCGGCGAACTCCTCGGCGTTGGACACGGTCGCCGACAACGAGACCAGGGTGACCGAGGCGGGCAGGTGAATGATCACCTCCTCCCACACCCCACCGCGGAACCGGTCCGCCAGGTAGTGCACCTCGTCCATCACCACGTACGCGAGGCCCTGAAGGGTGCTGGAACCCGCGTAGAGCATGTTGCGCAGCACCTCGGTGGTCATCACCACCACCGGCGCGTCGCCGTTGATCGCGTTGTCGCCGGTCAGCAGCCCGACCTGCTCGGCGCCGTACCGGGCGACCAGGTCGTGGTACTTCTGGTTGGACAACGCCTTGATCGGGGTGGTGTAGAAGCACTTGCGCCGCGCCGGCGGGGTCGTCGCGTCGGCGGCGGGCACCGGGTCGTCGGGCCGCCCACGCAACGCCAGGTGGACGGCGAACTCCCCGACCACTGTCTTACCGGCGCCGGTGGGAGCGCAGACCAGCACACCGCTGCCCCGCTCCAGCGACTGGCACGCCTCCCGCTGGAAGTCGTCGAGATCAAACCCCAACTCGAGGGCGAACTCGTCCAGCGCCGGAAACTGTGCGGCTTGTGCGGCCTTGCGGCGCGCCGCTGCGTACCGCTCGGCGGGGCTCGACATGTCACCAAGATTAGTGCGTGCCGGGACACGTCACCCCACAAGGCCGTCCGGAGGCGCGGTCGGGGGCGGTCGGTAGGGTGCACGGCGTGCCGGACCATGCCGAACCGCCCCAGACCAGTCCGCCGGGCACCGCCGAGGCGCCCGCCGCCCGCCGGGCGTCCCGACGCCCTGTCAAGGCGGTGCTCTTCGACTTCCACGGCACCCTCGCCCAGGTGGAGGACCCCCAGCAGTGGGTGCTGAAGGCCGCGGCGGCGTGCGGCGTCACCCTGGACCGGGTCCGCGCCACCTCGCTGGCCGACCGACTGCTGACTGCCGGCCGCGCCGGCGGGCCACTGCCGGCGCGGGTGCCACCCCGGCTGGCCGAACTGTGGGCCGACCGGGACCTCTACCAACACGCCCACCGGGGCGCGTACACCGGGCTGGCCGAGACCGTCGACGCCGGCATCGACGGCTTCGCCGACGCGCTCTACGAGCGGCTGCTGGTCGCCGAGGGCTGGCAACCGTACGCCGACACCGCGCCCACGTTGACCGCGCTGCGCGACGCCGGGGTGCCGGTGGCGGTGGTCAGCAACATCGGCTTCGACCTGCGGCCACACTTCGACGCCTGGGGGCTGACCGACCTGGTCGGCGCGTTCGCGCTCTCCTACGAGGTGGGGCGCTGCAAACCCGACCCGGCGATCTTCTGGCGGGCCTGCGGGATGCTGGGCGTCGACCCGGAGCAGACCCTGATGGTCGGCGACACACCGGCGGACGCGGGCGCGGTGGCCGCCGGCTGCTCGGTGCTGGTGCTCCCGGCGGCCGAGCCGGGCCGGGAGAACGGGCTGGGAGCGGTGCTCGACCTCGCCCTGCCAGGCTGAGAGGCGGTTTGTGTGCCGTCAGTCGGGAATGTGGATCACCGGTAGCTCGCCATCGCCGCTGGTAGTACCGCGTTGGCGAACACTTACGGCCGTGTCGGGAGGTGGATACCGCCGCAAGGTGGCCGAAGCGGACGGCCTACCGTCGTGCCCGTGACCGAGATCCTGCTGCCCACGCCACCACCGGCCGACGCGCCACCCGCCCGGCGCGGTGGCGTCGCCGCCGTGGGGCTGGTGCTCGGCGGGGCCCTGTCGGTGCAGTTCGGCTCCGCCGTGGCCGCGTTGCTCTTCCCGCGTACCGGGGTGGCCGGCGCGGTGACCCTGCGACTGACCATCTCGGCGGTGCTGCTGCTCGTCGTGTGCCGGCCCCGACTGCGCGGGCACGACCGCTCGGCCTGGCTCGCGGCCGGCGCGTTCGGGCTGGCGCTGGCCGGCATGAACTCGCTCTTCTACCAGGCCATCGAACGTATCCCGCTGGGCCCGGCGGTGACGCTCGAGGTGCTCGGCCCCCTCGCCCTGTCGGTGTTCTCCGCCCGACGGCTGGCCAGCTGGGGCTGGGCGGGGCTCGCCCTGGCCGGGGTGGCGCTGCTCGGGCAGGGTGGCTTCGACCGGCTGAACCCGGTGGGGGTGGCCTTCGCGTTCGGTGCGGGCGCCATGTGGGCCGCGTACATCGTGCTGAGCGCCCGGGTCGGCGGCCACTTCCCCGGCGCGGACGGGCTGGCCCTGGCGCTGACCCTCGCCGCGCTGGTCACCCTGCCGTTGGGCATCGTCGGCGGCGGTGCGGTGCTGCTCGACCCGCCGGTGCTGGCGCTCGGCACCGCCCTCGCGGTGCTCGCCTCCGGGCTGCCCTACACCCTGGAGCTGCTGGCGCTACGGCGGATGCCCACCGCCACCTTCGCCGTGCTGATGAGCCTCGGCCCGGCCATCGCCACGCTCGCCGGGTGGCTGGTGCTGCGGCAGGCGCTGACAGTGCTGGAGTGCGCCGCCATCGTGCTGGTCATCGCGGCGAGCATCGGCGCGGTACGGGTCAACGCAGCAGCCGCAGGGCGCCCGGAACCGCGCTGATCGTCACCGGCAGCGCCAGGGACCGTTCCCCGTCGGCGTACGAGGTGATGCCCTCGGCGGCCAACTCCACGGTGCGGGCCCGGAAGCTGCGCACCAGCGGGTGGCTGACGTGGGTGCCCTGGTAGATGCGCGGCTTCACCCGAACCAGGGTCCGCCGGTTGACCCGACCCGCCACCACCACGTCGAGCAGCCCGTCGGTCGGGTCCGCGTCGGGGCAGATCCGCATCCCGCCGCCGTAGGTGGGGCAGTTGCCCACCGCCACCAGCACCGCGTCCAGCTCGTGCGGCACCCCGTCGAGGCGCAGCGTGTAGCGGCGTGGGCGCAGCCGGGCCAGCTCGACCAGGATCGCCAGGTCGTACCGGCGCGGGCCGCGAGGCCAGCGCATCCGGTTGGCCCGCTCGTTGACGATCGCGTCGAACCCGGCCGCGAGGACCGCACCGTACCAGCGCTCGACGCCGTCGACCCCGACCATCCGGGCCAGGTCGACCGGTTGACTGCGGCCGTCGCGCACCGCCTCGGCGATCACCGCCGCCGCCGCGAGGGGGTCGGCCGGAAAGCCGGTGTCCAGGGCGAAGTCGTTGCCGGTGCCGGCCGGGATCGGGCCGAACGGCACGTCGGTGCCGGCGACCGCCTGCAACGCCCGGTGCACGGTCCCGTCACCCCCGACCGCCACCAGCGCGCCAGCGCCATCGGCAACGGCGGCCCGGCACGCCGCCTCCGCCTCGTCCGGGTCGGACGCCGACAGCAACCGGACCGGTCGGCCCGCGACGGCCAACCCGTCCAGTAGGCGGGGCAGCAGGCCGCGGTGCCGTCCCCGACCGGCGGCCGGGTTGGCGAGCACGGCGACCGGGCCGGGCAGCTGATCGTCTGCGGTCACGGGCAGCACCGTACCGGTCGGACACCCGCCGTTCACCAGGGGCAGCCGCCGTCACCATCGGTCCCGCTGTGAACGCGTGAGGTGACGCGGCGACGCCGCCCCCGGCAAGCGGGGACGGCGTCGGTGGACCGGGCGGCGCGGGGCCGTCAGGTCATGTCGTCGTAGCGGCGCTCGATCGGTGCCGGTGGGGCGATCGGCTCGGGTACGCCGATCGGCGCGGCTGAGTCGACCCGCTGCCCGGCCACGACCGGGTCCGCGTCGAACTCCAGCGGCGACACCTCGTCGTCGTCGATGCCGGCGTAGATCTCCTTGCCCCGCCCACGCCGCCGGTCGTTGAGGAAGGCGACGCCCACCGCACCGAAGTAGAGCGCGGAGAGGCAGATCGCCAGGGCCGTCATCCCGAACGGGTCCGGGGTGGGGGTGACCACGGCGGAGAACGCGAAGAACACGAAGATCGCCACCCGCCACCAGCTGAGCAACCGCTTCGCGCTGGCGATGCCCACGAAGTTGAGCATCAGCACGATCAACGGGAACTCGAAGGCCACCCCGAACAACAGGATCAGGTTGGTGACGAAGGAGATGTACTTGGTGATCTCCAGCGTCGTGCTGATCTCGCTGTCCGAGATGCTGAGCAGGAATTCCAGGCCCTTGGCCGTGACGAAGTACGCCAGCACCGCACCGGCCGCGAACAGCGGCGCGGCCAACGCGGTGAAGAAGTACGCGTACCGCCGCTCGTGCCGGTGCAGGCCCGGCGCGATGAACGCCCAGAGCTGGTAGAGCCAGATCGGCGCGGCCACGATCAACCCGACCCAGAGGGCGACCTTCAGGTTGAGCAGGAACAGGTCGGCCGGGCCGAGCTGCACGAACTCACACTTGCCGTCGACGTATCTCGCCTGTGGCAGATCACAGTAGGGCTGCTGAAGCAGGTGCAGCACCGGCTTGGCCAACCACAGGCCGAGACCGAACCCGATCAGGATCGCCACGGACGCGCGGAAGAGACGATTGCGCAGCTCGCGGACGTGCTCGATGAGCGTCATCGAGCCGTCGGCGGCCCGTTCGAAGGTGCTCGGGCCGCGTTTACGCAGGGCGAAGGCCACGGGAGTGGGGCCCTTCGGTCAGTTGTCGCGGACGCGGTGCACCGGGTCGACAACCGGCTGCTGCGGCGGGGCCTGCTGGTACGGGGCCTGCTGCGGCTGCCCGGTGTAGGGCGCCTGCTGCCCGGCGTGCGGCGGCAGCGGCTGGTAGCCGGCCTGCGCGTCGGCCTTCTCGGCGAGGTCGCGGTCGTCGTCCTGCAGGCTCTTGGTCTCGGCCTTGATGATCCGCAGCGACCGACCCAGCGACCGGGCCGCGTCGGGGAGCCGCTTCGCACCGAAGAGCAGGATCAGCACAACCACGAGAACAGCGATGTGCCACGGCTTGAGGGCACCCATGAGAAGCTCCAGTCGCTCTGTGTCCGGGGGGTGGTACGCAGCCCATCGTACGTGCGGATCGGCTGCCCGCCACCCGCTGGGTGGTGGTGGTTTGGCCGGGAGGGTGAAGTCTTGACCAACCCGCGATGATCCGTCAACCACCCGCCGGGTGCGTACTCGATCAGCCGCGCTTGGCCTTGATCACCGCGAGCCGGTGGGACGTGGTGTCGAGCCGACGTTGGACCTCCTCGGCACGCTGTTGCAGCGCCTCGGCGGTTTCCCGCAGCGCCTCGGCCTCGGCGGCCCGCCGCTGCAACGCCACGGCGGCGCGGCGCAGTCGGGGCAGCCGGGCGAGCACCGGCCGCACGGCCAGCGCGAGCGCCACGAGGGGTAGCAGCACCACCGCGAGCACGATCCAGATCAGCACGGCGGTCAGCCTACTGGGTGCGGCCGGCCACCGCCGGGTCACCCGACGGCGCGCGCGCCGGGGCGACCTCGGCCGGCCGGGGCACGTTCGTGGGCGGGGGCACGGCGTACGCGTTCAACGCGGCGGCCGCGGTCGCCCGCACCTGCTCGGCCAACTCGACCGGGGCGACCACCGTCACCTCGGGGCCGAGGCCCAGCACGAACCGGCGGGCCCACCCCAGGTCGGTGACCCGCAGCGAGACGAGCCACTGGTCGCCGTCGCCGGCCTCCACCCGCTCGCACGGGTAGTACTCGGTGATCCACCGCTCGCTCCGGCCGATGCGCAGGGTGATCAGCGGCAGGTCGGCCGACGGGCGGAACACGCCCTCGGTGAGGTCGTGCGGCACGGCCTGCGGCGGCACCGTGGCCGGCTCGTCCAACTCGATGATCGCGTCGATCCGGTCGGCGCGGAACAGCCGGACGGCCTCCGCGCGCCGACACCACGCCTCCACGTACGCCCGGCCGCCGACCATGAGCATCCGCAGCGGGTCGATGACCCGCTCGGTGGTCTCGTCCCGGGCGGCCGTGTAGTAGGTGATCCGCAGGGCCTTGCCGCCCTCCACCGCGGCGCGCAGCGCCTCGACCCGCGGGGTGTCCCCGGGCAACCGGACCGCCACCGGGGCGCCCACCAGGTCACCCGCGTCCTCGATCTTGGCGAGGGCTCGTTCCACGGCCTCCCGGTTGGCCACCCCGGGCGTCTCGGCCAGCATCCGCAATGCCACCACGAGCGCGAGGGCCTCGTCCGGGGTCAGCCGCAACGGCCGGTCGATGCCGGCGTCGTAGGTGATGGTCACCCGGTCGCCGTCGAACGCCATGTCGATCAGGTCACCGGGGCCGTACCCGGGCAGCCCACACACCCAGAGCAGCTCCAGGTCCTCCCGGAGCTGCCGCTCGGTGACGCCCAGGTCACCGGCCGCCTCGGCGATCTCGATGCCCGGCCGGGCCAGCAGGTAGGGCACCAGGTTGAGCAGTCGAGCCAACCGGTCGGCGGACGCGCGCGAACCGCTGCGGGCGGCCGGGCGGGTCACCGGGCGCCCCCGCTGGCGGCCAGCTCGTCGTGGCGCACGGCGATCTCCTTGAGTCGTTGGATGACCGCCTCGCGGACCTCCGGTGGGTCGAGGACCCGCACGTCCGGGCCGTAGCCGACGAGATGACCGGCCAGCCCGTCCGGGTCCGCGTACGGCAGGACGAGCCGATCGCCGTCCGGCCCGGCGGTCACCTCCACCGCCCAGCGGCGCAGCCCGGCGGCCCGCCCGGACGCGGCCAGCACGGTGGCCCGACCGGTGCGCTCCACCGGACCCGACCAGCGGGCCACGTGGCTGATCAGGTCGACGTTGGCCGGCGGCTCGTACCCTCCGGGGGCGCCGGTCACCCGGACCGCGCCGACCACCCGGGACAGCCGGAAGCACCGGGTCGCCTCCCGGTCCTGGTCGTGGCCGACCACATACCACCGGCCGCGCCAGCAGACCACGCCCCACGGTTGCAGCCGTCGCCGGCTGGGCGCGTCTCGGTCGGGCACCCGGTAGTCGAACCCCACCTCGCGGCGGTCCCGGGCGGCGGCGGTCAGTGGCGCGAACGCCGGGTCGACGGTGACCATCGGCTCCAGGCCGAGGGTCGCCTGCGGGTCCACGTCCACTCCAGCGGCGCGCAGCTTGGCCAGCCCGGACGACGCGGCGGCAGCCAGCCCGGCGTGCTGCCACAGCCGGGCGGCGATGCCGACCGCGGCGGCCTCGTCCGGTTCGAGGAGGATGTCGGGCAGCGCGTATTCGCGGTGGGCGATCCGGTAGCCGGGCTCGGCGTCGAAGGCGCTCGCCGTGCCGGTCTCCAGTGGCACGCCCAGCTCGCGCAGCTCGGCCTTGTCCCGCTCGAACTTACGTTGGAACGCCTCGTGGTCGCGCGCGTCGTCAGGATCGTGCTCGTAACCGGGCACGGTCGCGGCGATCTGCGCGGCGGTCAGGAACCGTCGCGTGGACAGCAGGCAGATCACCAGGTTGACCAGGCGTTCGGTGCGGGTCCGCGACACGCGGTAGACGCTAGCAGCCGACCCGCCCAGACCGTGCACCCGCGCGGGCGTGCCGCACACTTGTTCGGATCGGGTCTCCCCCGGCGCGTCGCCGCCGTCGGTCATAGGGTGAGCCTCATGGCGCAAGCGGAGGCCAGGCCCGAGAGCGAGAGCGTCGGCACCGTCGTGGTCGCCGGCGCCGCCAACCTCGCCATCGCGGTGGCCAAGCTGATCGCCGGGCTGATCTCCGGATCCGCCGCGATGCTCTCCGAGGCGGCGCACTCGGTCGCCGACACCACCACCGAGGTGCTGCTCTTCCAGGCGCTGCGCCGCGGCGCCCGTCCGGCCGACCAGCGACACCCCTTCGGGTACGGCAAGGAGAGCTACGTCTGGGCGTTCTTCGCCGCCATGTTCACGTTCGTCGCCGGCGCCGGTTTCGCCGTCACCCACGGCGTCACCACGATCCTGGTGCACGAGCACAGCGGCAACTACCTGATCTCGTACATCGTGCTCGGGGTGTCGTTCGTCATCGAGTCGATCTCCCTGGCCCGGGCCGTGCGCCAGGTCCGCCGCGAGTCCCGCCGCTGGCGGACGACGCCTCGGCGGTTCCTGCGGCTGACCGCCGACACCACCGTCAAGGCGGTCTTCCTGGAGGACAGCGCGGCTCTGATCGGTCTGGTGCTGGCCGGGCTCGGTGTCGGCCTGTCGCACGCCACCGGCGACGAGGTGTGGGACGGCGTCGCGTCGATCCTGATCGGTCTGCTGCTGCTTGTCGTCGCCGCGATCCTGGCCAGCAACAACCTGTCGCTGCTGGTCGGCCGGGCCGCGCCGGAGCGACTGCGCCGCGAGATCGAGCGGGACCTGGCCGGGCTGCCCGAGGTGGAGCGCATCGACACCCTGCTGACCATGCAGCTCGGCCCGGACGACATCCTGGTCGCCGCGAAGGTCGACTTCCGCAACGAGGCCACCGGCGCAGAGATCGAGGCCACCGCCGACGAGGCCGAGCGGCGGCTCACCGGCCGGTACCCGGAGATCCGGTTCGTCTTCCTCGACCCCACCCGTTCGCTACCGGGCGCCACCGGCAGCGCCCGGCACACCCAGGCCCGGCCGAGCCCGGACGCCGGGGGCCCCGAGCCGACCTGAACCACACCCGGGCGCGGGCCGCCGGGCCCGCGCGGCTAGCGTGCCCGTCATGGTGCGATGGCGTACGGGGACGGTGGCGACGCTGCGACGGCAGTGGGCTGGGGCGGTGGAGCTGGACGTCGACCTGCCCGACGGCACCCGGATGCGGGCGTTGGCCTACCCGGAACTGGTCGGCACGCCCGAGCCCGGCGACCGGGTGCTGCTCAACGCCGGCGCGCTGCTGATGGGGTTGGGCACCGGCGGGTATGCCCTGGTGGTCGCCCTGCCGGACCGGCTGCCACCGGACCCGCCGGACGTCGCCGACACCCGCGACGCCGGGCACCTGGTCAAGGCCCGCTACACCCCGTTGCAGCCGATCCTGCTCGGCGTCGACGAGGAGGCCTCCCCGCACCGCGACGTGCTGGCCGACGCGGACGACCTGGGCGGCCTGCCGGTGGTCACCGCCGACCTGCACTCGGCGCTCCCGGCGATCCTGGCCGGCATCCGGGCCGACGCCCCGCGGGCGCGGGTGGCGTACCTGCTCACCGACGGTGGGGCGCTGCCCGCCTGGTTCTCCCGTACCCTCGCCGGGCTGCGGTCCGAGCTGGTCGGCACGATCACCGTCGGGCAGGCGTTCGGCGGCGACCTGGAGGCCACCACCCTGCACGGCGGTCTGCTCGCCGCCCGGCACGTGCTGCAGGCGGACGTGGCGATCGTGGCTCAGGGACCCGGCAACCTGGGCACCGGCACCCGGTGGGGCTTCTCCGGCGTCGCCGTCGGCGAGGCGGTCAACGCGGTCGCCACGTTGGGCGGGCGGCCGGTCGGGTCGTTGCGCATCTCCGACGCCGACCCCCGCCCCCGACACCGGGGCGTGTCACACCACAGCCTCACCGCGTACGGCCGGGTGGCGCTCGCCCCGGCGGAGCTGGTGGTGCCCGAGGACCTGGACCCGGTCCTCACCGCCGAGGTGGACGCCGCGCTGGCGCCCCTGGCGACCCGACACCGCATCGTGCGGGTGCCCACGGGTGGCCTCGACGCCGCGCTGCGGGCCAGCACCGTGCCGCTGTCCACCATGGGCCGCGGCCTCGACGCCGACCGCGCGTACTTCCTGGCGGCAGCCGCCGCCGGCCGCCATGCGGCAACCCTGCTCCCCTAAAACCCCGCCCCCGCCCCCCGCCCGACCCCCGGCGCCCTGCCCTGCCCCGCCCCGCCCCGCCCTGGTCGATCATGAA